>NZ_CAJJIB010000002.1:0-97 GCF_905187495.1 Streptococcus mitis
ATTAAGGAAATCGAAACACCAGTCACAACAGCTAAATTGACTCCAGAGGATATTTTAAAACAAATCAAAGTACCAGAAGGAGCAACAACTAAGGTAG
>NZ_CAJJIB010000003.1:0-126 GCF_905187495.1 Streptococcus mitis
ACAAATCAAAGTACCAGAAGGAGCAACAACTAAGGTAGAAAACATTCCAGACTTAACAACGCCTGGTAAGAAGGATCCTGTAAAAGTAACGATTACATTACCAAATGGCAAAGTAGTGACAGTAGA
>NZ_CAJJIB010000004.1:0-446 GCF_905187495.1 Streptococcus mitis
TTACCAAATGGCAAAGTAGTGACAGTAGACGTACCAGTGAATGTAACACCAATTACACCAATTGAAACACCAGTCACAACAGCTAAATTGACTCCAGAGGATATTTTAAAACAAATCAAAGTACCAGAAGGAGCAACAACTAAGGTAGAAAACATTCCAGACTTAACAACGCCTGGTAAGAAGGATCCTGTAAAAGTAACGATTACATTACCAAATGGCAAAGTAGTGACAGTAGACGTACCAGTAACAGTAACACCAGTTAAGGAAATCGAGACACCAGTAACAACCACACCATTAACACCGGACGATTATACTAAAGGAATTAAGATTCCAGAAGGTGGTAAGGTTACTAAGGTTGAAAACATTCCAGATTTAACAACACCTGGAGAAAAAACTCCTGTAAAAGTCACGATTACATTACCAAATGGCAAAGTAGTGACAGTAGA
>NZ_CAJJIB010000005.1:0-108 GCF_905187495.1 Streptococcus mitis
TATAGAGGATTACTGCAACACGCCTTTTTTAAGCATTCGAGATTTGGCCTTGATTTGCTTCTTCCGTCAATTTTATTTGCTCTTCCTCATTTTTCAAGCCTGCCTAGT
>NZ_CAJJIB010000006.1:0-38012 GCF_905187495.1 Streptococcus mitis
GGCGGTAACACGGGTTCGAATCCCGTACGGACTATTTTGGAGGATTACCCAAGTCCGGCTGAAGGGAACGGTCTTGAAAACCGTCAGGCGTGTAAAAGCGTGCGTGGGTTCGAATCCCACATCCTCCTTTTGTATTAACGCGGGATGGAGCAGCTAGGTAGCTCGTCGGGCTCATAACCCGAAGGTCGTAGGTTCAAATCCTGCTCCCGCAATAAGGCTCGGTAGCTCAGTTGGTAGAGCAATGGATTGAAGCTCCATGTGTCGGCGGTTCGATTCCGTCTCGCGCCATTTATATATTTTGGAAGGGTAGCGAAGAGGCTAAACGCGGCGGACTGTAAATCCGCTCCTTCGGGTTCGGGGGTTCGAATCCCTCTCCTTCCATTTTACGGGCATAGTTTAAAGGTAGAACTAAGGTCTCCAAAACCTTCAGTGTGGGTTCAATTCCTACTGCCCGTGTTAATAGAATTATGGCGGGTGTGGTGAAGTGGTTAACACACCAGATTGTGGCTCTGGCATGCGTGGGTTCGATCCCCATCACTCGCCTATTTTATATTATTGGGGTATAGCCAAGCGGTAAGGCAAGGGACTTTGACTCCCTCATGCGTTGGTTCGAATCCAGCTACCCCAGTTACTATTTGCCGGCGTGGCGGAATTGGCAGACGCGCTGGACTCAAAATCCAGTGTCCGCAAGGACGTGCCGGTTCGACCCCGGCCGCCGGTATAGTATAGAGTTAAGGAACGTTGTAAATCTTCGTTCCTTTTTATATTATTTTTGGTATAATAATAGTTATTCAAATTTTATTTAGATTATGAAAGTGTAGGGAAGTATGTCTCGTTCTATCGATTTATTAAAACATCGGTATTTAAAAAATATTAAAGAAAATCCTGAATTGTTTGTCGGGATTGAGCTGGAATATCCTGTTGTAAACTTGGAAGGGGATGCTACAGATGTTGAAGTTATCAAGTACTTATTCCGATATTTAGTTTCTGCTTTGGATTTTACTGTCGAAAAGGTAGATGATTTTGGGACTCCTATTCAGTTAGTGGACCCAGTAAGTCAGGATACTATTTTATTTGAAGTTTCCTATACTACGATTGAGTTTGCATTTGGTAAGGCTGAAACGATACAAGAGGTTGAAGAACGTTTTAGTATTTATATGGAAGTAATCCAGAAGAAGTTAGCTGAATCAAATCATGCTATTGTCGGCTGTGGTATTCATCCCAACTGGGATAAAAATGAGAATTGTCCAGTGGCTTTCCCACGGTATCGCATGCTGATGGACTATTTGAATTTGAGTAGAAATGTGACTAAATCAGACATGCATCATTTCCCTGAATATGGCGCTTTTATCTGTGGGAGTCAGGTACAGTTGGATGTTTCAAAGTCTAACTACTTACGGGTGATTAATGCTTTTACTCAAATTGAAGCGGCTAAGGCTTATTTATTTCCAAACTCTAAGTTTTCGGGAGCAGATTGGGATACGAAAATTTCAAGGGACATTTTCTGGGAAGACTCGATGCATGGTATCTATCCAGAGAACGTTGGTGTCAATCCTAGACTCTTTAAAGATGAGGATGATTTTTTTGATTATCTAGATCATTCTTCAATTTTTACTGCGGAACGTGATGGACAAACCTATTATTTTTATCCGATTCAGGCTAGGGACTATTTAGCTACACCTGAAATCCAAGCATATGCACTTAATGGGGAAGAAGTTCTTATTTCCCCTCAAGAGAAAGATTTTGAAACTCATCGTAGTTATCAGTACCAAGACTTAACGACTCGCGGAACAGTTGAGTTTCGTAGTGTGTGTACTCAACCTCTAGATAGAACCTTCGCTTCAGCAGCTTTTCACTTAGGATTGTTGGTTAATTTAGATAAGTTAGAAGCTTACTTAGAAGCAGCTCCTTTCTTTAAAGAATTTGGGCAAAATTATAAGTTTTTAAGACGACAATTTTCTAAGAAGAAGCTTACAGATGAGGAAGAAACTGCGATTATTGAAATTTCCAAAGACTTACTCCTGCTAGCCGAAGAAGGACTGGAGAAGAGAAATAAGCAAGAAATGACCTACTTACAGCCTTTGAAAGAAGAATTGAGCCTATAATTTCTCTTGTAAAAGGAGAATTTTCTGAAAAATCATGATATAATGGATGAGACTATAGATAAAGGATAGAGAGTAATGACATTAGTTTATCAATCAACGCGTGATGCCAACAATACAGTAACTGCTAGCCAAGCAATTTTGCAAGGTTTGGCAACGGATGGTGGTTTGTTTACACCGCTTACTTATCCAAAGGTAGATTTGGACTTTGACAAATTGAAAGATGCTTCTTATCAGGAAGTTGCTAAGCTTGTTTTGTCAGCATTTTTAGATGACTTTACAGCTGAAGAGTTGGACTACTGTATCAACAATGCCTACGATAGCAAGTTTGATACTCCAGCTATCGCACCATTAGTGAAATTAGACGGGCAATACAATCTGGAACTTTTCCATGGTTCAACAATTGCCTTTAAGGATATGGCCTTGTCTATTTTGCCATACTTTATGACAACAGCTGCTAAGAAGCATGGTTTGGAGAACAAGATTGTCATCTTAACAGCGACATCTGGTGATACTGGGAAAGCTGCTATGGCAGGGTTTGCGGATGTTCCTGGTACTGAGATTATCGTCTTTTATCCAAAGGATGGTGTCAGCAAGGTACAAGAGTTGCAAATGACCACTCAGACTGGCTACAATACTCATGTTATCGCTATTGATGGTAACTTTGATGATGCCCAAACTAATGTGAAGCATATGTTTAACGATGTGGCTCTTCGTGAGAAGTTGGCAGCCAACAAGTTGCAATTTTCATCGGCTAACTCTATGAATATTGGCCGTTTGGTGCCACAAATTGTCTACTATGTTTATGCCTACGCTCAGCTTGTTAAAACTGGTGAGATTGTGGCTGGTGATAAGATCAACTTTACCGTACCAACAGGAAACTTCGGAAATATCTTGGCTGCCTTTTATGCCAAACAAATCGGCTTACCAGTTGGTAAATTGATCTGTGCTTCAAATGATAACAATGTTTTGACAGACTTCTTCAAGACACGTGTTTACGACAAGAAACGTGAGTTTAAGGTAACAACTAGTCCATCTATGGATATTTTGGTATCTTCAAACTTGGAGCGTTTGATTTTCCATCTTTTGGGTAATGATGCGGTTAAGACAGCTGAACTCATGAATGCTTTGAATACACAAGGTCAATATGAGTTGACAGACTTTGATGCAGAGATTCTTAATCTCTTTGCAGCTGAATATGCGACTGAGGAAGAAACGGCAGCAGAAATCAAGCGTGTTTATGAGGCAGATTCTTATATCGAGGATCCACATACGGCGGTTGCCTCGGCAGTTTATAAGAAATACCAAGCGGCTACTGGCGATGTGACTAAGACAGTGATTGCTTCAACAGCGAGTCCATACAAGTTCCCAGTGGTTGCAGTAGAAGCTGTAACTGGAAAATCAGGGCTTGGTGACTTTGAAGCTTTGGCTCAATTACATGATATTTCAGGAGTGGCAGTGCCGCCAGCAGTTGACGGGCTTGAAACAGCTCCTGTTCGTCATAAGACAACTGTTGCAGCAACAGACATGCAAGTAGCGGTTGAGGCTTATCTAGGACTTTAAGACAGAGGGAGTAAACTCGGTTGGGAAACCAACTGAGTTTCTTTTCATCAGGAGGAAGGATTGTTTAAGAAAAATAAAGACATTCTTAATATTGCCTTGCCAGCTATGGGCGAAAACTTTTTGCAGATGCTCATGGGAATGGTGGACAGTTATCTGGTAGCCCACTTGGGCTTGATAGCTATTTCGGGTGTATCAGTAGCTGGCAATATTATCACGATTTACCAGGCGATTTTCATCGCTCTGGGAGCTGCTATTTCCAGTGTTATTTCAAAAAGTTTGGGGCAGAAGGATCAATCTATGCTAGCCTATCATGTGACTGAGTCCTTGAAGATTACCTTACTATTAAGTTTCCTTTTAGGATTTTTGTCCATCTTCGCTGGGAAAGAGATGATAGGATTTTTGGGGACGGAGAGAGATGTAGCTGAGAGTGGTGGACTCTACCTATCCTTGGTAGGCGGATCGATTGTTCTTTTGGGCTTGATGACCAGTCTGGGTGCCTTGATTCGTGCAACGCATAATCCACGTCTGCCTCTCTATGTTAGTCTTTTATCCAATGCCTTGAATATTCTTTTTTCAAGTCTAGCTATTTTTGTTCTGGATATGGGGATAGCTGGTGTTGCTTGGGGGACAATTCTGTCTCGTTTGGTAGGTCTTGTGATTTTATGGTCGCAATTAAAGTTGCCTTTTGAGAAACCGACTTTTGGTTTAGATAAGGAACTATTGACCTTAGCTTTGCCAGCAGCTGGAGAGCGGCTCATGATGCGGGCTGGAGATGTCGTAATCATTGCCTTGGTTGTTTCTTTTGGAACGGAGGCGGTGGCTGGGAATGCAGTCGGAGAAGTCTTAACCCAGTTTAACTACATGCCTGCCTTTGGCGTTGGTACTGCAACGGTCATGCTGGTAGCTCGAGCAGTTGGAGAGGATAATTGGAAAAGAGTCGCTAGTTTGAGCAAACAAACCTTTTGGCTTTCTCTGATTCTCATGTTGCCTTTGACCTTTAGTATCTATGCCTTGGGTGTACCATTAACTCATCTCTATACGACTGATTCTCTAGCGGTGGAGGCTAGTGTTCTAGTGACACTTTTTTCACTACTTGGTACTCCTATGACGATAGGAACAGTTATCTATACAGCAGTCTGGCAGGGTTTGGGCAATGCTCGGCTTCCCTTTTATGCGACAAGTATAGGAATGTGGTGTATCCGCATTGGAACAGGATATCTGATGGGGATTATGCTAGGTTGGGGCTTGCCCGGTATTTGGGCCGGAACCCTTTTGGATAATGGTTTTCGTTGGTTATTTCTACGTTACCGTTACCAGCGTTATATGAGCTTGAAAGGATAGGAAATGCAAAAAACAGCTTTTATTTGGGATTTAGACGGGACTTTATTGGACTCTTACGAAGCAATTTTGTCAGGGATTGAGGAGACTTTTGGTCAGTTTGCTATTCCTTATGATAAGGAGCAGGTGAGGGAGTTTATTCTCAAGTTTTCTGTGCAGGATTTACTTGTGCAGGTGGCAGAAGAGAGAAAGCTGGATGTGGAAATGCTAAATCAGGTGCGTGCCCAGAGTTTGGCTGAGAAGAATGCTCAGGTAGTTTTGATGCCAGGTGCGCGTGATGTGCTAGCTTGGGCAGAGGAATCAGGAATTCAGCAGTTTGTTTACACTCATAAGGGAGACAATGCTCGTACCATTCTCAGAGACTTGGGTTTGGAATCTTATTTTACAGAGATTTTAACCAGTCAGAGTGGTTTTGTGCGGAAGCCAAGTCCAGAAGCGGCTAACTATCTGTTAGGCAAGTATCAGTTGGATTCTGAGAAGACCTATTATATAGGGGATCGGACTCTGGATGTGGAATTTGCCCAGAATAGTGGGATTCAAAGTATCAACTTTTTAGAGTCGACTTATGAAGGAAATCATAGGATTCAAGGGTTAGCAGATATTCCTTATATTTTTGGGGATTGGGAACGATAAGATTGTGTCAGTTTTGTGACAGAGACCTAACAAACTATTTCAAGTAACCAAGTTTGTTACAAGGAATAGACAGTTCTGTTAAATAGGCCCGAGAGGGCTTTTTTTCTGCATTTTTTGTGTTATGATAGACAGGTACTCATTTGAAAGGAATAGGAAAGAATGAAGAAAAGAATATTATTAGCTTCAACAGTAGCCTTGTCATTTGCCCCAGTATTGGCAACTCAAGCAGAAGAAGTTCTTTGGACTGCACGTAGTGTTGAGCAAATCCAAAACGATTTGACTAAAACGGACAACAAAACAAGTTATACCGTTCAGTATGGTGATACCTTGAGCACCATTGCAGAAGCCTTGGGTGTAGATGTCACAGTTCTTGCGAATTTGAATAAAATCACTAATATGGACTTGATTTTCCCAGAAACTGTTTTGACAACGACCGTCAATGAAGCAGAAGAAGTAACAGAAGTTGAAATCCAAACACCTCAAGCGGCTTCTAGTGAAGAGGTGACAACTGCGACAGCAGATTTGACAACCAATCAAGTGACCGTAGATGATCAAACTGTTCAGGTTGCAGACCTTTCTCAACCGATTGCAGAAGCGCCAAAAGCGGTAGAAACTACAAGTACAAAAGAAGTAGCAACAAATTCAGAAGTTGCAGAGACAGTTGCTACTGCAGAAGAAGTAGCACCATCTACAAATACTTCAACGTCAGAGGAGCAAACAGCCGAAACAAGTAGTGCAGTTGCAGAAGCAGCTCCTCAGGCAACGACTTCAGCTGAGAAAAATGAAACTCAAGCAAGCCCACAAGATGTTTCAACAGTGGAAGAAACTACAACTCCAACAGAAGAAACAGCAATCGAAACAACTGCAACAAGTTCAGAAGAATTAAAAGAAGCCTCATCAAATGAAGCTACAACAGCAGTTTCTACTTATCAACCAGAAGAGAAGAAAACAGTTTCAACAACTTACGCAGCTCCAGCAGCGCCCGATTATGCTGGACTTGCGGTAGCGAAATCTGAAAATGCAGGCCTTCAACCACAAACAGCGGCCTTTAAAGAAGAAATTGCTAACTTGTTTGGCATCACATCCTTTAGTGGTTACCGTCCAGGAGACAGTGGAGATCACGGAAAAGGTTTGGCTATCGACTTTATGGTACCAGAAAGCTCAGAATTAGGGGATAAGATTGCGGAATACGCTATTCAAAACATGGCCAGCCGTGGAATTAGTTACATTATTTGGAAACAACGTTTCTATGCTCCATTCGATAGCAAATATGGGCCAGCTAATACTTGGAACCCAATGCCAGACCGTGGTAGCGTGACAGAAAATCACTATGATCACGTTCACGTTTCAATGAATGGATAAACCAGACTTGGTAATATCATTTTGACGAATGAGATCTAGCTTTCATGATTGGAAGTAAGTCTCGTTCGTTTTTCTTTGTCATACTCTTCGAAAGTCTCTTCAAACCACGTCAGTTTTATCTGCAACCTCAAAGCTGTGCTTTGAGCAACCTACGGCTAGCTTCCTAGTTTGCTCTTTGATTTTCATTGAGTATCAATATGAATGGAAAATGGAAGTTACCATTTTGTAATGATTGAAGCAACATTCTTGCAATCAATTTTACTTTATAACACAATTGATTAGTCAACTATTGATAAATCAAGATAGGAGAAAGAAATGATAGAGATTCAAGATCTGCTTTATCAACTCCGCTTGTCTGAGCAAGCGAGTACGCAATTGTTTGAAAAAAGACTTGGGATTAGTTTGACACGGTATCAGATTTTACTGTTTTTGCTGAAGCATTCCCCTTGTAATCAAATAGCGGTTCAGGAGCGTTTGAAGATTGATCAGGCCGCTTTGACACGACATTTCAAGATTTTAGAAAAGGAAGGTTTGGTGGAGCGTCATCGTAATCCTGAAAATCAGCGAGAAGTGTTGGTAGAGGCTACGAAGTATACCAAGGAGCAGTTAGTGGTGAATCCCCCTCTGCAACATATCAAGGTTAAGGAAGAGATGGAAAGTATCTTAACAGAGTCTGAAAGAACAGAACTCAGCCGTTTAGTAAATAAATTGGTTTTGGGTATTGAAAATATAGAAATTTAAGGAGAAATAGATGTCAATTATGACAACCATTTTAGCAACGATTGTTGTTTTGGAGCATTTTTACATTTTTTATTTGGAAAGTATTGCAACGCAATCAGATGCGACTAGTCGTGTCTTTAATATGGACAAGGAAGAATTGGCTCGTCCGTCAGTAACTTCATTGTTTAAAAATCAAGGGATTTATAATGCTTTGCTAGGAGTCTTTCTCTTGTATGGAATTTATTTCTCACAGAATTTAGAAATTGTGACTATTTTTGTTTTATTTGTGATTGGTGCTGCGGCTTATGGCTCTCTCACAGCAGATAAGAAAATTATTTTGAAGTAAGGTGGACCAGCTATTTTAGCCTTGATTAGTATTTTTCTCTTTAAATAAACTTTAATGCCAGTCTGATACTCTCTAATCCTTTTCACTCCAGAATAAGGGAAATATGTTATACTTGTTTTTAAGAAAAAGTCTCATTGAATTTGTTTTGAGGAGTAAGAAATGAAAGTATTAGTGACAGGTTTTGAGCCCTTTGGAGGGGAAAAGGTCAATCCAGCTTTGGAGGCCGTTAAAGGTTTACCAGCTGAAATCCATGGTGCTGAGGTCCGTTGGTTAGAAGTGCCAACAGTCTTTCACAAATCGGCTCAAGTATTGGAAGAAGAGATGAACCGCTATCAACCTGACTTTGTCCTTTGTATCGGCCAAGCAGGTGGAAGAACCAGCTTGACACCTGAGCGAGTGGCTATAAATCAAGACGATGCGCGCATTCCTGATAACGAAGGTAATCAACCGATTGATCTTCCTATTCGTCCAGATGGTGCTCCGGCCTACTTTAGTAGTCTGCCGATTAAAGCGATGGTTCAAGCTATAAAAAAAGAGGGCTTGCCGGCCTCTGTTTCCAATACGGCAGGGACTTTTGTCTGCAATCATTTGATGTATCAGGCTCTCTATTTGGTAGAAAAGAAATTTCCACATGTTAAGGCAGGTTTTATGCACATTCCTTATATGATGGAACAGGTGGTGAATCGACCGACTACTCCAGCTATGAGTTTAGTGGATATTAGGAGAGGGCTAGAAGCAGCAATCGGAGCCATGATAGAATATGGAGATGAGGACCTCAAGTTGGTAGGCGGAGAAACTCATTGATAGAAAAAGAGCTTGAGGGAAACCCTTCAAGCTTTTGGACGTTTTCGAGCCAGTACTGCTCGGTAAAAAATCATTTTATTGATTTGAATGTAGGGTAGGAGTGAGAAACTAGCAATTCCAAAGGTAATCCAATTGAGGAAGTACCAAGGAAGGAGTTGTAAGTCTAGGACAAAGCGCTGAAATTTGTAGCCTTTCATCAGGAAACGGCTGTTTTTTAGGATTTGCCCTGGTTTGGCTTGTCCCAAGTCTAGGGTGTCACAGAGGAGAAATTCTACCTGTGAATAGGCATAGTATTGTGGGATATAGAGACTATTTCCGACAATCATCAAGAGAATACTTGCTAGAAAGTAAAGACCAAAGGTCATGAGGAAACGCTCGGTTTCAATTGACGTGAGATTCAGATTAGGAAATTCAGGATGGATTGCAACGAATTTCTTTGCTAGAAAGCTACTGTAAAAGAGGAAGTAAATTCCAAGCAAACTAGGAATGCTCCATAAGAAGAGATAGAAACGTTTGAGAAGTAGAGTCAAAAAGGTTTGTGAAAAGTGCTCTTCGTTAAAGAGTGTGAGACTATTTTTGACGGATAGTCCTGTATCAGGATTCTTGATGAGTTTCAGTGTTGTATAGACTGAACTGGTTAGAAGAATAGCTCCGATAAAGGAGACTAATAATGGAAAGAGGTAGGCTTGAAATACATGACCAAACACGCTTAAAAAGGTTTGTTCTAAAATAGATTCGTTGAGGCGCTCTAAGGGATTGAGGAAGCCAGATAAGATGACCAGCATGCTAGGTAAGAGATAGACGAGAAAGAGGCGAGAATTTTCAACTTGAAATTGTCTAGCCTGCAGACGAATGGTTTTTAAATCAATTTTTGGGTATTTCATTCTCTCATTATACCATAGTTCGTGACAGTTCCAGCTTTTTTTGATAAAATCATACAGTATGCCCTTGGGTACAAAGTATGAACTGGGACTGTCTTTCCCAGCTTCGGAGGTAAAAAATGTCAGATTCACCAATCAAATATCGTTTGATTAAGAAAGAAAAACACACAGGAGCTCGTCTGGGAGAAATCATCACTCCCCACGGTACCTTCCCAACACCTATGTTTATGCCAGTTGGGACACAAGCCACTGTCAAAACTCAGTCGCCTGAAGAATTGAAGGAGATGGGGTCGGGAATTATCCTGTCAAACACTTATCATCTCTGGCTTCGTCCTGGAGATGAACTCATCGCATGCGCAGGTGGACTTCATAAGTTCATGAATTGGGATCAGCCAATTTTGACGGATAGTGGTGGTTTTCAGGTTTATTCCTTAGCAGATAGCCGTAATATCACAGAAGAAGGAGTAACCTTTAAAAACCATCTCAATGGTTCTAAGATGTTCCTATCGCCAGAAAAAGCTATCTCGATTCAGAATAATCTAGGCTCAGACATCATGATGTCCTTTGACGAATGTCCTCAGTTTTATCAACCTTACGACTACGTTAAGAAATCAATCGAGCGTACCAGCCGTTGGGCTGAGCGTGGTTTGAAGGCTCATCGTCGTCCACATGACCAAGGGTTATTTGGAATTGTGCAAGGGGCTGGATTTGAAGACTTGCGTCGCCAATCAGCGAATGACCTTGTCAGCATGGATTTCCCAGGCTACTCTATCGGTGGTTTGGCGGTGGGAGAAACCCACGAAGAGATGAATGCAGTCTTGGACTTTACAACCCAACTGCTGCCTGAAAATAAACCTCGCTATTTGATGGGTGTGGGAGCTCCAGATAGCTTGATTGATGGTGTGATTCGTGGGGTGGATATGTTTGACTGTGTCTTGCCGACTCGAATTGCTCGTAACGGAACTTGTATGACCAGTCAGGGACGTTTAGTTGTCAAAAATGCCCAGTTTGCTGAGGACTTTACGCCACTGGATCCTGAGTGTGATTGCTACACATGTAAGAATTACACACGCGCCTACCTTCGTCACCTGCTCAAGGCTGACGAAACCTTTGGTATCCGTTTGACTAGCTACCACAATCTCTACTTCTTGCTTAACCTGATGAAGCAAGTGCGACAAGCCATCATGGATGATAATCTATTGGAATTCCGTGAGTATTTTGTGGAAAAATATGGTTACAATAAGTCAGGGCGCAATTTTTAAACTGGAATTGATATAAGCTAAAAATCCTAAGTTTTCTCTTGGGATTTTTTTTCTTTTTTTGATAGAATAAAGTGTACAATGAAAGGGAGAATAAACTCGTATGCGTATTAAATGGTTTTCCTTGATTAGGATTACAGGTTTACTTTTGGTACTCTTGTATCATTTCTTTCAGACGATCTTTCCTGGAGGATTTTTCGGGGTAGATGTCTTTTTTACATTTTCAGGTTTCCTGATTACAGCTCTACTCATCGAAGAATTTTCTAAAAATCATGAAATTGATTTGGTTGGATTTTTTAGGAGACGCTTTTATCGTATCGTTCCACCTGTGGTTTTGATGGTCTTGGTAACCATGCCTTTTACTTTCTTGGTTCGCCAAGACTATGTGGCTGGAATTGGGGGTCAAATTGCGGGTGTCTTAGGCTTCATGACCAACTTCTATGAACTCCTAACAGGTGGGAGTTATGAATCTCAGTTCATTCCTCATTTGTTTGTTCATAATTGGAGTCTGGCTGTTGAGGTGCACTACTATATTCTTTGGGGGTTGGCAGTTTGGTTCTTATCTAAGCAGGCTAAATCAAATGGTCAGTTGAAGGGAATGGTCTTTCTCTTATCTGCTGCTGCCTTCTTGATCAGCTTCTTCTCCATGTTTATTGGTAGTTTTCTAGTAACCTCTTATTCCTCTGTTTACTTCTCCAGTTTAACTCATGTCTATCCATTCTTTTTGGGAAGTGTGTTAGCAACTATCGTAGGCGTTCGTCAGACGACTTCCCTAGTTAAGCAATTGGATAAAATCTGGGATTTGCGCAAGACCCTTTTAGTTTTTGCAGGAGGTTTTGGCTTCTTACTCATTTTGACCTTCTTTGTCAAATTTACCTATCTCTTTGCCTATCTTATGGGCTTCTTGCTTGCCAGCCTTGCAGCCCTTGCTATGATTTTGGCAGCGCGTGTCTTACATGAAAAGACTCCTAACATGCAGGAGCCAAAGATTATCAGCTTTTTAGCAGATACTAGCTATGCAGTTTATCTCTTCCATTGGCCTTTCTATATCATTTTTTCACAGTTGACATCAAATCTTTTTGCTGTGTTACTGACTTTGATTTTTTCTTATGGATTTGCCAGTCTTTCATTTTATGTATTGGAACCTTGGATTGCAGGAAAGGACACACCTATTATACAAACCCTCCGTCCCCTTCCTCATATTCACACAATCCTTGCAGCAAGTACTGGAATTTTGGCCTTCATTGTCTTCTTAGTAACTCTGTTGGCACCACAAGTGGGAGCTTTTGAGACAGACTTAACTGTCAATGGCTTGAAGCAAGCTGCAACAAATATTAGCCAGACCAAGGTGATAACAGAACGAGCAGAAGCTGATAGTTTAGGAATTGCTGATGGCACTATGTTAATTGGTGACTCGGTGGCCTTAAGAGCAAATACAGCCCTGCAGACAGCCCTTCCTGGAGCACAGATTAACGCGCAGGTCAGCAGAACAACCAAGACTGCCAACGAAATCATGCTCAACAATAGCCAGAATAAATTTCTACCAAAGATGGTGGTTATTGCAACTGGGGTAAATAATCCTGAAAATTACAAGGAAGATTGGGATAGTATCGTGAAAAATCTTCCTAAGGGGCACCATATGGTTTTGGTGACTCCTTATGAAGGAGATAAGACAAAAGAGACCTATGCAATCGTTGAGAAGGCGGCTGCCTATATGAGAGAATTGGCAGAGAAGACTCCTTACATCACGATAGCAGATTGGAATCAAGTTGCTAAAGAGCATCCAGAGATCTGGACTGGAACAGACCAAGTCCATTTTGGAAGTGACAATAGTAAGATTGAAGCAGGAGCTAAATTGTATGCAGATACCATTGCTGCAGCCTTGCAAACAGCTCAAGACAAGCCGGTCAAATCAAAATAACTTGTATTAAAAAGAGAAGAGTTGGAGAAATCCAGCTCTTTTAAAATATCTCTAGAAAATAGGTCTATACCATTTACAAATAAAAAAGAAAGGTTTATAATGTAATTGACATAATAAATTGTAGAATCAATCTTTTAAGGAGGTTAACATTATGCCTAACTATATTAAAGCGGATCAGTTTTTCTACCCACACGGAGTTCGTCGTGGTGGTTACTTGGAACTTGTAGACGGCAAGTTTGGAAAACATGTAGAACAAATTCCTGAAGGCGCTGACGTCATTGACTATACAGGATACAGCATTGCGCCAGGACTTGTGGATACCCACATTCATGGATTTGGTGGTGTGGATGTTATGGATAATAATATCGAAGGAACCCTTCATACCATGAGTGAAGGACTCCTCAGCATGGGAGTAACGAGCTTCTTACCAACCACTTTGACATCAACTTATGAGCAATTGCTCGCGGTAACTGAAAATATCGGTGCTCGTTACCAGGAAGCAAGTGGAGCTAAGATTCGTGGAATTTATTTTGAAGGACCTTATTTCACAGAGAAATACAAGGGGGCTCAAAACCCTGCTTACATGAAAGATCCTCGTATGGATGAGTTCCGTACTTGGCAAAAAGCAGCAAATGGCTTGCTAAATAAAATTGCCCTTGCGCCAGAACGTGAAGGTGTAGAAGACTTTGTTCGTACAGTTACGGGCGAAGGTGTGACGGTTGCTCTTGGGCACTCAAACGCGACTTTTGATGAAGCTAAAAAAGCAGTCGATGCTGGAGCGAGTGTTTGGGTACACGCCTACAATGGAATGCGTGGGTTGACTCACCGCGAACTCGGTATGGTTGGAGCCATGTATCAATTACCACACACCTATGCAGAGTTGATATGTGATGGTCACCACGTAGATCCCAAGGCCTGTGATATTTTGCTCAAACAAAAAGGAACTGAAAATATCGCCCTTATCACAGACTGTATGACAGCTGGTGGATTGGAAGACGGTGACTATATGTTGGGAGAATTTCCAGTTGTCGTTGCAAATGGAACTGCACGCCTCAAATCGACAGGCAATTTGGCAGGTTCTATCCTCAAACTCAAGGACGGTTTGAAGAATGTGGTCGAATGGGGTATTGCGAATCCACATGAAGCAGTCATGATGGCCAGCCTTAACCCAGCAAAATCTGTTCACATTGATGATGTTTGTGGCCAAATCCGTGAAGGCTATGATGCGGACTTTATCGTATTAGATAAAGATTTGGAATTGGTAGCAACCTACCTAGACGGTGTGAAACGTTATCAAGCATAAGAGAGAAAGCAGGAGTTAGAGATTAGCTTCTGCTTTTTTATCTATATTACTTTACCGGTAAATAAAAAAGTTAAAAAAATCACAAAAAATCTTGAACAAACAAATGAAAAGGCTTACAATTGTATTATAAATAGTACAAATAAAAAAAGGAGGAGTGCTTTATGAAAGCCTATACTTATGTTAAACCAGGACTTGCTTCTTTTGTTGATGTAGACAAACCAGTGATTCGCAAGCCAACAGACGCTATTGTGCGTATCGTAAAAACTACTATTTGTGGAACAGACCTCCATATTATCAAAGGGGATGTCCCTGCTTGCCAAAGTGGTACCATTCTTGGTCACGAAGGGATTGGGATTGTTGAAGAAGTTGGGGAAGGAGTTTCTAACTTCAAAAAAGGCGACAAGGTCTTGATTTCTTGTGTTTGTGCCTGTGGTAAATGCTACTACTGTAAAAAAGGAATTTATGCCCACTGTGAAGACGAAGGGGGCTGGATTTTCGGTCACTTGATTGATGGTATGCAGGCTGAATATTTACGTGTCCCTCATGCAGATAACACTCTTTACCACACTCCAGAAAACTTGTCAGATGAAGCCTTGGTTATGCTATCAGACATTTTGCCTACTGGGTATGAAATTGGTGTCTTGAAAGGGAAAGTAGAACCTGGTTGTAGTGTAGCCATTATTGGTTCAGGTCCAGTTGGATTGGCTGCTCTTTTGACAGCCCAATTCTACTCACCAGCCAAATTGATTATGGTGGACTTAGACGATAACCGCTTGGAAACTGCTTTATCATTTGGTGCGACTCATAAGGTTAATTCTTCAGACCCTGAAAAAGCGATTAAAGAAATTTATGATTTGACAGATGGTCGTGGTGTAGATGTTGCTATCGAAGCTGTTGGTATTCCTGCAACATTTGATTTCTGTCAAAAGATTATCGGTATAGACGGAACAGTTGCCAACTGTGGTGTACATGGTAAACCAGTCGAATTCGATTTGGACAAACTTTGGATTCGCAACATCAATGTAACAACTGGTTTGGTATCTACAAATACCACTCCACAATTGTTGAAAGCTCTTGAAAGTCATAAGATTGAACCAGAAAAATTGGTAACTCATTATTTCAAACTAAGTGAAATTGAAAAAGCCTATGAAGTCTTCAGTAAGGCAGCAGACCACCATGCCATCAAGGTCATCATCGAAAACGATATTTCAGAAGCTTAAGTAGTAAAAACATTTTGGAACATAAGCAAATAGAAATTCAGTCATCATAGGATGGCTGGATTTTTTATCAAAAAAATTAAGAAATGAGCATATTTCTTTCCTTGTTTAGCGGAATTGGTTATAATATACGGTACAAAGGAATGAATGAATATGTATCGTGTTATAGAAATGTACGGAGATTTTGAACCGTGGTGGTTCTTAGAAGGTTGGGAAGAAGATATTGTAGCAAGTAAGAAATTTGATCAGTATTATGATGCTCTCAAATACTATAAAACTTGCTGGTTTAGATTGGAACAAGAATCCCCTCTTTATAAAAGTAGAAGTGACTTGATGACCATTTTTTGGGACCCGGAAGACCAACGCTGGTGTGATGAATGTGATGAGTATTTACAACAATACCATTCTTTGGCTCTTTTACAGGATGAGCAGGTTATCCCAGATGAAAAATTACGTCCAGGCTATGAAAAACAAACTGGTCAGGAAAGGCACCGTTCTTGCCGTATGAAATTAAAATAGAGAAAAAGTAACTTTTTTGGAGTTGCTTTTTTTTATTTTCCCAAATCTTTGCGAATAGTATAGGTGAGGAGGTAAGTATGGTTCAAGAAATTGCACAAGAAATCATTCGTTCGGCTCGGAAAAAAGGGGCGCAGGATATTTATTTTGTCCCTAAGCTAGACGCCTATGAGCTTCATATGAGGGTAGGAGACGAGCGTTGTAAAATTGGTTGTTATGATTTTGAAAAATTTGCGGCCGTCATCAGTCACTTTAAGTTTGTGGCGGGTATGAATGTGGGAGAAAAGCGACGTAGTCAGCTTGGTTCCTGTGATTATGAATATGACCAGAAGATGGCGTCCCTACGTTTGTCTACTGTAGGCGATTATCGAGGGCATGAGAGTTTAGTTATTCGCCTGTTGCATGATGAGGAGCAGGATTTGCATTTTTGGTTTCAGGATATTGAAGAACTGGGCAAGCAGTACAGGCAACGTGGTCTCTATCTCTTTGCTGGTCCAGTCGGCAGTGGCAAGACGACCCTGATGCACGAATTGGCCAAGTCTCTCTTTAAAGGACAGCAAGTCATGTCTATTGAAGATCCAGTCGAAATCAAGCAGGACGACATGCTTCAGTTGCAGTTGAATGAGGCGATTGGACTAACCTATGAAAATCTCATCAAGCTTTCCTTACGTCATCGACCAGATCTCCTGATTATCGGAGAAATTCGGGACAGCGAGACGGCACGTGCAGTAGTTAGAGCTAGTTTGACAGGGGCAACAGTCTTTTCAACCATTCATGCCAAGAGTATCCGAGGAGTTTATGAACGTTTACTGGAGTTGGGGGTGAGTGAGGAGGAATTGGCAGTCGTTCTGCAAGGAGTCTGCTACCAGAGATTAATCGGGGGAGGAGGAATCGTTGACTTTGCAAACAAAGACTATCAAGAACACCAGCCAACTAGCTGGAATGAACAGATTGACCAGCTTCTTAAAGATGGACATATCACAAGTCTTCAGGCTGAGACGGAAAAAATTAGCTACAGTTAAGCAAAAAAATATCATCACCCTATTTAACAATCTCTTTTCCAGCGGTTTTCATCTGGTGGAGACAATCTCTTTTTTAGATAGGAGTGCCTTGTTGGACAAGCAGTGTGTGACACAAATGCGCACGGGCTTGTCTCAGGGGAAATCATTCTCAGAAATGATGGAAAGTTTGGGATTTTCAAGTGCCATTGTCACCCAGTTATCTCTAGCTGAAGTCCATGGGAATCTTCACCTGAGTTTGGGAAAGATAGAAGAATATCTAGACAATCTTGCCAAGGTCAAGAAAAAATTAATTGAAGTAGCGACCTATCCCTTGATTTTACTGGGATTTCTTCTCTTAATCATGCTGGGGCTACGGAATTACCTACTACCACAACTGGATAGCAGTAATATCGCCACTCAAATTATTGGCAATCTGCCACAAATTTTTCTAGGTATGGTAGGGCTTGTTTCCGTACTTACCCTTTTAGCACTAACTTTCTATAAAAGAAGTTCTAAGATGCACGTCTTTTCTATCTTAGCACGCCTTCCTTTTCTTGGAATCTTTGTACAGACCTATTTGACAGCCTATTATGCGCGTGAATGGGGGAATATGATTTCACAGGGAATGGAGTTGACGCAGATTTTTCAAATCATGCAGGAACAAGGTTCCCAACTCTTTAAAGAAATCGGTCGAGATTTGGCTCAAGCCCTACAAAATGGTCAGGAATTTTCTCAGACTATAGGAACCTGTCCTTTCTTTAAGAAGGAGTTGAGTCTCATCATCGAGTATGGGGAAGTCAAGTCCAAGCTGGGTAGTGAGTTGGAAATCTATGCTGAAAAAACTTGGGAATCCTTTTTTACCCGAGTCAACCGCACCATGAATTTGGTGCAGCCACTGGTTTTTATCTTTGTGGCTCTGATTATCGTTTTACTTTATGCGGCAATGCTCATGCCCATGTATCAAAATATGGAGGTAAATTTTTAAAATGAAAAAAATGATGACATTCTTGAAAAAAGCGAAAGTGAAGGCTTTCACGCTTGTGGAGATGTTGGTGGTCTTGCTCATTATCAGTGTGCTTCTCTTGCTCTTTGTACCTAATTTGACCAAGCAAAAAGAAGCAGTCAATGACAAAGGAAAAGCTGCTGTTGTTAAGGTGGTGGAAAGCCAGGCAGAGCTTTATAGCTTGGATAAAAATGAAGATGCTAGCCTAAGCAAGTTACAAGCAGATGGGAGAATCACAGAAGAACAGGCTAAAGCCTATAAAGAATACCATGCTAAACAAGGTACCAGACAAAGTGTTTCAGATTAAGGCCTTTACCATGCTGGAAAGTCTCTTGGTTTTGGGGCTTGTGAGTATCCTTGCCTTGGGATTGTCTGGTTCTGTTCAGTCCACTTTTGCAGCAGTAGAGGAGCAGATTTTCTTTATGGAGTTTGAAGAACTTTATCGGGAAACTCAAAAACGCAGTGTAGCCAGTCAGCAAAAGACTAGTCTAAACTTAAATGGGCAGACGATTAGCAATGGCAGTCAAAAGTTGACAGTTCCTAAAGGAATTCAGGCACCATCAGGCCAAAACATTACATTTGACCGAGCTGGGGGAAATTCGTCCCTGGTTAAGGTTGAATTTCAGACCAGCAAAGGAGCGATTCGCTATCAATTATATCTAGGAAATGGAAAAATTAAACGCATTAAGGAAACAAAAAATTAGGGCAGTGATTTTACTGGAAGCAGTGGTTGCTTTAGCTATCTTTGCCAGTATTGCTACCCTCCTTTTGGGACAAATTCAGAAAAATAGACAAGAAGAAGCAAAAATCTTGCAGAAAGAAGAAGTTGTGCGTGTAGCTAAGATGGCTCTGCAGACAGGTCAAAATCAGGTAAACATAAACGGAGTGGAGATTCAGGTGTTTTCTAGTGAAAAGGGATTGGAGGTTTATCATGGTTCAGAACAGTTGTTGGCTATCAAAGAGCCATAAGGTCAATGCTTTCACCTTGTTGGAATCACTGATTGCTCTCATTGTCATCAGTGGAAGTTTACTCCTCTTTCAAGCCATGAGTCAGCTCCTCATTTCAGAAGTTCGCTACCAGCAACAAAGCGAGCAAAAGGAGTGGCTCTTGTTTGTGGACCAGCTGGAGGCAGAATTAGACCGTTCGCAATTCGAAAAAGTGGAGGGCAATCGCCTCTATATGAAGCAGGATGGCAAGGAAATTGCGATAGGTAAGTCAAAATCGGATGATTTTCGAAAAACTGATGCCAGTGGACGAGGATATCAGCCTATGATTTATGGACTCAAATCAGCTCAGATTACAGAGGACAACCAACTGGTGCGCTTTCATTTCCAGTTCCAAAAAGGCTTAGAAAGGGAGTTCATCTATCGTGTGGAAAAAGAAAAAAGTTAAGGCAGGTGTTCTCCTCTATGCAGTCACTATGGCAGCCATCTTTAGTCTTTTGTTACAATTTTACTTGAACAGACAAGTCGCCCACTATCAAGACTATGCTTTGAATAAAGAAAAGCTGATTGCTTTTGCCATGGCTAAGCGAACCAAAGATAAGGTTGAGCAAGAAAGTGGGGAACAGGTCTTTAATCTAGGTCAGGTAAGCTATCAAAACAAGAAAACAAGCTTGGTGACGACGGTTCGTACGCCTAAGAGTCAATATGAGTTCATCTTTCCTTCAGTCAAAATCAAAGAAGAGAAAATAGATAAAAAGGAAAAGGTAGTGACTGATTCAAGTAATCAAGCAGAGAAGAAAAAATCAGAAGAGAAGGCTGAAAAGAAAGAGAATTCCTAGCCAATCAAGCTACTTTGTGCTAAACTAAAAATATGAAACATGATTTTAACCACAAAGCAGAAACTTTTGATTCCCCTAAAAATATCTTCCTTGCAAACTTGGTTTGTCAAGCAGTCGAGAAACAGATTGATCTTCTATTAGACAAAGAAATTTTGGATTTCGGTGGAGGGACGGGTCTGTTAACCTTGCCCCTAGCCAAGCAAGCTAAGTCTGTAACATTGGTGGATATTTCGGAGAAAATGCTGGAACAAGCTCGTTTGAAAGCGGAGCAGCAAGACATCAAGAATATCCAGTTTTTGGAACAAGATTTACTGAAAAATCCCTTAGAGCAAGAGTTTGATCTGATTGTTGTCAGTCGGGTTCTTCATCATATGCCTGATTTGGATGCGGCTCTCTCACTGTTTCATCAACATTTGAAGGAAGATGGACAACTCCTACTTGCTGATTTTACCAAGACAGAGGCTAACCATCATGGATTTGAATTGGTTGAACTGGAAAACAGGCTAGCCCAGTTTGGTTTTTCATCTGTACATAGTCAGATCCTCTATAGCGCTGAAGACCTGTTTCAAGGAAATTACTCAGAACTCTTTTTAACAGTAGCCCAAAAATCACTCGCCTAGTCAGGGAGTGATTTTTCTATAAGGATGGAAAAAAGAAGGGAAATTTGATAAGATAGGAATATGGATTTTGAAAAAATTGAACAAGCTTATACGTATTTACTAGAGAATGTCCAAGTCATTCAAAGTGATTTGGCGACCAACTTTTATGACGCCTTGGTGGAGCAAAACAGCATCTATCTGGATGGTGAGACGGAGCTAAAACAGGTCAACGAGAACAATCAAGCCCTTAAACGCTTAGCGCTTCGCAAAGAAGAATGGCTCAAGACCTACCAGTTTCTCTTGATGAAGGCTGGGCAGACAGAGCCCCTACAGGCCAATCACCAGTTTACACCAGATGCCATTGCTTTACTTTTGGTGTTTATTGTGGAAGAGTTGTTTAAAGAGGAGGAGATTACGATCCTCGAAATGGGTTCTGGGATGGGAATTCTGGGTGCTACTTTCTTGACCTCGCTTGATAAAAAGGTGGATTATTTGGGAATGGAAGTGGATGATTTGCTGATTGATTTGGCGGCTAGTATGGCAGATGTAATTGGTTTGCAGGCTGGTTTTGTCCAAGGAGATGCCGTTCGTCCACAAATGCTCAAAGAAAGCGATGTGGTCATCAGCGACTTGCCTGTCGGCTATTATCCTGATGACGCCGTTGCGTCGCGTCATCAAGTTGCTTCTAGCCAAGAACATACTTACGCCCATCACTTGCTCATGGAACAAGGCCTTAAGTATCTCAAGTCAGATGGATACGCTATTTTTCTCTCTCCGAGTGATTTGTTGACCAGTCCTCAGAGTGATTTGTTGAAAGGGTGGTTGAAAGAGGAAGCGAGTCTGGTTGCCATGATCAGTCTGCCTGAAAATCTTTTTGCCAGTGCTAAACAATCCAAGACGATTTTTATCTTACAGAAGAAAAGTGAAACAGCAGTAGATCCTTTTGTTTATCCGCTTGCTAGCTTGCAAGATGCAAGTGTTTTAATGAAATTTAAAGAAAATTTTCAAAAATGGACTCAAGGTACTGAAATATAAAATAGATTTTGTTATAATAGATGAAAACGCTTAAAAAGGGGTATCATGTTATGACAAAAACAATTGCAATCAATGCAGGAAGTTCAAGTTTAAAATGGCAATTATACTTAATGCCAGAAGAAAAAGTATTGGCGAAAGGTTTGATTGAACGTATCGGTTTGAAAGATTCAATTTCAACTGTAAAATTTGACGGTCGTTCTGAACAACAAATTTTGGATATTGAAAATCACACACAAGCTGTTAAAATCTTATTGGATGACTTGATTCGTTTCGATATTATCAAGGCTTATGACGAGATTACAGGTGTTGGACATCGTGTTGTTGCAGGTGGAGAATATTTCAAAGAATCAACAGTCGTTGAGGGAGATGTTTTAGAAAAAGTTGAAGAGTTGAGCTTGTTGGCTCCTCTCCACAATCCAGCCAATGCAGCAGGTGTTCGTGCCTTCAAGGAATTGTTGCCAGACATTACCAGTGTAGTTGTTTTTGATACTTCATTCCACACAACTATGCCAGAGAAAGCTTATCGCTATCCTCTACCAACAAAATATTACACAGAAAACAAGGTTCGTAAATATGGTGCCCACGGTACAAGTCACCAGTTTGTAGCAGGAGAAGCTGCAAAACTCTTGGGTCGTCCATTAGAAGACTTGAAATTGATTACTTGCCACATCGGTAATGGTGCTTCTATTACAGCTGTTAAGGGTGGTCAATCTGTCGATACTTCAATGGGATTCACTCCACTTGGTGGTGTGATGATGGGAACTCGTACAGGGGATATTGACCCAGCTATCATTCCTTACTTAATGCAATATACAGAGGACTTTAACACGCCTGAAGACATTAGTCACGTTCTTAATCGTGAATCAGGACTGATGGGGGTTTCAGGTAAATCTAGTGATATGCGTGATGTGATTGCTGCTATGGAAGAAGGGAATCACGATGCCACTTTGGCTTATGAAATGTATGTTGACCGTATCCAAAAACATATCGGTCAATACCTTGCAGTCCTAAATGGAGCAGATGCTATTATCTTTACTGCAGGTATCGGTGAAAATGCTGCAAATGTACGTGAAGATGTTATCTCAGGTATCTCTTGGTTTGGCTGTGATGTTGACCCAGAGAAGAACGTCTTTGGTGTGACAGGAGACATCTCAACAGAGGCAGCGAAAATCCGTGTTTTGGTTATTCCAACTGATGAAGAATTGGTCATTGCCCGTGACGTTGAACGATTGAAAAATAAGTAAAATTAGAAAAAAGATTCCGTACAAGGAGTTGGAAAAGAGATTTTTCCAGCTTCTTTTTCTGATGGAAATGTCCAAAACCTTGCTATGATTGGCTTTTTTGAAAAATATGGTATAATAGTAGTAATTTAATAGATGGAGTTGAGTTTTGAAGAAAAACTTTCGTGTAAAAAGAGAGAAAGATTTTAAGGCGATTTTCAAGGAGGGGACAAGTTTTGCCAATCGCAAATTTGTTGTCTACCAATTAGAAAATCAGAAAAACCATTTTCGAGTAGGTCTATCAGTTAGCAAAAAACTTGGGAATGCCGTCACTAGAAATCAAATCAAGCGACGAATTAGACATATTATCCAGAATGCAAAAGGGAGTCTGGTAGAAGATGTCGACTTTGTTGTCATTGCTCGAAAAGGAGTCGAAATCTTGGGATACGCAGAGATGGAGAAAAATCTACTCCACGTATTAAAATTATCAAAGATTTACCAGGAAGGAAATGGGAGTGAAAAAGAAACTACAGTTGACTAGTTTGCTAGGACTGTCCCTATTGATCATGACAGCCTGTGCAACAAATCGGGCAACTAGCGATATTACAGCCGATTCGGCTGATTTTTGGAGTAAATTTGTTTACTTCTTTGCGGAAATCATTCGCTTTTTATCATTTGATATCAGTATCGGAGTGGGAATTATCCTCTTTACGGTCTTGATTCGTACAGTTCTTTTGCCAGTCTTTCAGGTGCAAATGGTAGCTTCTAGAAAAATGCAAGAAGCTCAACCACGCATTAAGGCGCTTCGAGAACAATATCCAGGTCGAGATATAGAAAGCAGAACTAAGCTAGAGCAAGAAATGCGTAAAGTCTTTAAAGAAATGGGTGTCAGACAGTCAGATTCTCTTTGGCCGATTTTGATTCAGATGCCGGTTATCTTGGCCTTGTTCCAAGCTCTATCAAGAGTTGACTTTTTAAAGACAGGTCATTTCTTATGGATTAACCTTGGTGGTGTGGATACAACCCTTGTTCTTCCTGTTTTAGCAGCTGTATTTACCTTTTTAAGTACTTGGTTGTCCAACAAAGCCTTGTCTGAGCGTAATGGCGCTACGACTGCGATGATGTATGGGATTCCAGTCTTGATTTTTATCTTTGCAGTTTATGCACCAGGTGGAGTCGCCCTATACTGGACAGTGTCTAATGCTTATCAAGTCTTGCAAACCTATTTCTTGAACAATCCATTCAAGATTATCGCAGAGCGCGAGGCGGTAGTTCAGGCACAGAAAGATTTGGAAAATAGAAAAAGAAAAGCCAAGAAAAAGGCTCAGAAAACGAAATAATAAGGAGGAATCTGGTAATGGTAGTATTTACAGGTTCAACTGTTGAAGAAGCAATCCAGAAAGGATTGAAAGAATTAGATATCCCAAGATTGAAGGCTCACATCAAAGTCATTTCTCGTGAAAAAAATGGCTTTCTTGGTTTATTTGGTAAAAAACCAGCCCAGGTTGACATTGAAGCGATTAGTGAAACAACTGTCATTAAGGCAAATCAACAAGCTGTTAAGGGTGTTCCTAAAGAAATCAATGAACAAAATGAACCAGTTAAAACAGTCAGTCAAGCGACCGTTGATTTGGGGCATGTTGTTGAAGCAATTAAAAAGATTGAAGAAGAAGGCCAAGGGGTTTCTGATGAAGTCAAGGCTGAAATTTTGAAAAATGAAAAACATGCTAACACCATTTTAGAAGAAACTGGGCATATTGAGATTTTAAATGAATTACAGCTTGAAGAAGCTGGTTTCGGGGAAGAAGTAGAAACTCCGATTGTTGAGAGTCAAGCTGAACAAACTGAAAGTCAAGAATTAGAAGATTTGGGCTTAAAGGTTGAACCGAGTTTTGACATTGAACAAGTAGCTACGGAAGTAACGACTTATGTCCAAACAATCATTGATGATATGGACGTTGAGGCGACGATTTCAAATGACTATAACCGTCGTAGCATCAATTTACAAATTGACACCAACGAACCAGGTCGTATTATCGGTTACCATGGCAAAGTCTTGAAGGCCTTGCAACTATTGGCTCAAAATTATCTTTATAACCGCTATTCAAGAACCTTCTACATTACTATTAATGTCAATGATTATGTTGAACATCGTGCAGAAGTCTTGCAGACCTATGCTCAAAAATTGGCGACTCGTGTTTTAGAAGAAGGCCGTAGTCATCAAACGGATCCAATGTCGAATAGCGAACGTAAGATTATTCATCGTATTATTTCACGTATGGATGGCGTGACTAGTTACTCTGAGGGTGATGAGCCAAATCGCTATGTCGTTGTAGATACAGAATAAACAAAATCAGGGTTCTCCTGATTTTTTGCTAGCTGGAGGAGATTAAATTAATGTTGAATAAGATAAGAGACTATCTAGACTTTGCTGGTTTGCAGTACCGTAATCCTGATAAGGCGGGAGCAGAGCGAGAGAAAATGCTGGCATTTCGCCACAAAGGTCAAGAGGCCAGAAAGGCTTTTACAGAGCTAGCCAAAGCCTTTCAAGCAAGCCATCCAGAATGGCAACTCCAACAGACTAGCCAGTGGATGAACCAAGCGCAGTGTTTGCGACCACATTTCTGGGTCTATCTACAGAGAGACGGACAAGTGACAGAGCCTATGCTAGCCTTACGTTTGTACGGGAATCCTTCTGATTTTGGTGTTTCCTTAGAAGTCAGTTTCATCGAGCGAAAGAAAGATGACCAAACTCTAGGCAAGCAAGCCAAAGTTTTAGAAATTCCAACCGTTGAAGGGATTTATTATCTAGTCTACTCTGATGGTCAAAGTCAACGGTGGGAGGCGAGCGAAGAAAATCGTCAGGTCTTAGTCGAGAAGGTAGGCGGTCAAGAAATCCGAAAAGTGTTAGTTAAAGCAGATGTTTCTTTTGTAGAAACTCAATCATTAGAAGTGATTTTAGAAAAATTAGAAGATGCTTATGAACGCTTACTTCCCTACTATCAGGCGACTAGAGGATAGCAAATAGAATACTTATTTACGTCGAATTGTTTAATTGCTATTCTATGTATTTTTTCATATAATAGTAAAATAGAATGTGTGATTCAATAATCACCTCAAATAGAAAGGAAATTCTATGTCAAATCTATCTGTTAATGCAATTCGTTTCCTAGGTATTGACGCCATTAATAAAGCCAACTCAGGTCACCCAGGTGTGGTTATGGGAGCAGCTCCGATGGCTTACAGCCTCTTTACAAAACAACTTCGTATCAATCCAGCTCAACCCAACTGGATTAACCGTGACCGCTTTATTCTTTCAGCAGGTCATGGTTCAATGCTTCTTTATGCTCTTCTTCACCTTTCTGGTTTTGAAGATGTTAGTATGGATGAGATCAAGAGCTTCCGTCAATGGGGTTCAAAAACACCAGGTCACCCAGAATTTGGCCATACAGCAGGAATTGATGCTACAACAGGTCCCCTAGGTCAAGGAATTTCAACTGCTACTGGTTTTGCGCAAGCAGAACGTTTCTTGGCAGCCAAATATAACCGCGAAGGCTACAATATCTTTGACCATTATACTTACGTTATCTGTGGAGACGGAGACTTGATGGAAGGTGTCTCAAGTGAGGCGGCTTCATACGCAGGTTTGCAAAAACTAGATAAGTTGGTTGTTCTTTATGATTCAAATGACATCAACTTGGATGGTGAGACAAAGGATTCCTTTACAGAAAGTGTTCGTGACCGTTACAATGCTTATGGTTGGCATACAGCCTTGGTTGAAGATGGAACAGACTTGGAAGATATCCATGCTGCTATCGAAACAGCTAAAGCTTCAGGTAAGCCATCTTTGATTGAAGTGAAGACTGTTATTGGATACGGTTCTCCAAACAAACAGGGAACTAATGCCGTACACGGTGCTCCTCTTGGAGCAGATGAAACTGCAGCAACTCGCCAAGCGCTAGGTTGGGACTATGAACCATTTGAAATCCCAGAGCAAGTTTATGCTGATTTCAAAGAAAATGTTGCAGATCGTGGCGCATCAGCTTATCAAGCTTGGACAAAATTAGTTGCTGATTATAAAGAAGCGCATCCAGAATTGGCTGCAGAAGTAGAGGCTATTATCGATGGACGTGATCCAGTTGAAGTGACTCCAGCAGACTTCCCAGCCTTAGAAAATGGCTTCTCTCAAGCAACTCGTAACTCGAGTCAGGATGCTTTGAATGTTGTGGCGGCTAAGTTACCAACCTTCCTAGGTGGATCAGCTGACCTAGCTCACTCAAACATGACTTATATCAAGACTGACGGACTTCAAGACGATGCCAATCGCTTGAACCGTAACATTCAGTTTGGTGTTCGTGAATTTGCAATGGGAACGATCTTGAACGGGATGGCCCTTCACGGTGGACTTCGTGTATACGGTGGAACTTTCTTCGTCTTCTCTGACTATGTGAAGGCAGCTGTCCGCTTGTCAGCTTTGCAAGGTCTTCCTGTGACTTATGTCTTTACCCACGATTCAATCGCGGTTGGGGAAGACGGTCCAACGCACGAACCAGTTGAGCATTTAGCAGGTCTTCGTGCCATGCCAAATCTGAATGTTTTCCGTCCAGCAGATGCGCGTGAAACGCAAGCAGCTTGGTACCTTGCAGTGACAAGCGAAAAAACACCAACTGCCCTTGTCTTGACACGTCAAAACTTGACTGTTGAAGAAGGAACAGACTTTGATAAAGTTGCAAAAGGTGCCTATGTTGTCTATGAAAATGCAGCAGACTTTGATACCATCTTGATTGCGACAGGTTCAGAGGTTAATCTTGCTGTCTCAGTTGCTAAAGAATTGGCTAGTCAAGGAGCAAAAGTCCGCGTAGTCAGCATGCCATCTACAGATGTCTTTGATAAACAAGATGCAGCTTACAAGGAAGAAATTCTTCCAAATGCAGTTCGTCGTCGTGTTGCAGTCGAAATGGGTGCGACTCAAAACTGGTACAAATATGTTGGTCTCGATGGTGATGTTCTCGGTATTGATACCTTCGGAGCCTCTGCCCCAGCACCAAAAGTATTGGCAGAATATGGCTTTACTGTAGAAAATCTTGTAAAAGTCGTTCAAAACTTGAAATAATTCTAAAAATCAGGGCGCAAGCTCTGGTTTTTTCTTACTAGAAAAGCAAGGTACAATCTTGTAAAAGTAGCTGAAATTTGATATAGTAGTCCTATGTAAAAGACAAAGGAGAATACAATGAATCCAAATTATACATTTTTAATTATGCTTGTAGCGATGTTGGGCTTGATGTTCTTTATGCAACGCTCTCAAAAGAAACAAGCACAAAAACGTATGGAAAGCTTAAATAAACTACAAAAAGGCTATGAAGTGATTACAATCGGTGGGCTTTACGGGACAGTCGATGAAGTAGATGCTGAGAAGAGAACGATTGTTCTTGATGTAGATGGAGTTTACTTGACTTTTGAACTAGCTGCTATCAAGACAGTATTACCGCTGAAAGAAACAGCTTCACTCGAAGGTGCAATTGAAAAATAAGACGGGATTACTAACTCCCGTTTTTCTATAAAAGAAAGGAAATGGGATGAAAAAACTAGTCTTTGTCTGCCTGGGAAATATTTGCCGTAGTCCTATGGCTGAGTTTGTTATGAAATCAATGACAGATAATTATGAAATCCAAAGTCGAGCGACTTCTTCTTGGGAACATGGCAATCCGATTCATAAGGGAACTCAAGGGATTTTTCAACAGTATGAGATTCCTTATGAAAAAGGCAAGACATCGCTTCAGATTAGTAAGGAAGATTTTGAAGCCTTTGATTATATTATCGGAATGGACGCTTCAAATGTTTCTGACTTACGTCAGATGTGTCCAGCAGGCTTTCAAGATAAGATTTACTCATTTGCATCTGAAAGTGTTCCAGATCCTTGGTATACAGGAGATTTTGAGGAAACCTATCAGCGTGTTCAAGAGGGGTGTCAAGCATGGTTAGAACGTTTAGAGAAGGAGAGTGAAGATGGAAAATCTTAAGAATTTTTACGAAAAGTATCGTGTCTATCTGACTCGTCCACGTTTAGAGCTTTTGGCAGTAGTTACCATTGTTTTTTGTGCCGTACTCGTCTTTTTTCTAAATATTCCCGGAAAAGGCGTTCTAAAGCTTGATAATGGAACGATTGTTTACGACGGCAGTCTTGTACGTGGTAAAATGAATGGCCAAGGAACCATTACCTTCCAAAATGGGGACCAATATACAGGTGGTTTCAACAATGGAGCCTTCAACGGAAAAGGTACCTTTCAATCTAAAGAAGGCTGGACCTACGAAGGCGATTTTGTAAATGGTCAGGCTGAAGGAAAAGGAAAACTAACAACAGAACAAGAAGTTGTTTATGAAGGGACTTTTAAACAAGGCGTTTTTCAACAAAAATAAAGCCTCCTTATCAAAGGAGGTATTGTTATCATCTAAAAGTAAGCGCTTACTAGAAAATTTATCTCTTTCCAAGTTCCTCTTCCAATCAAGCTTGTGAAATAAAAAATATTTGAAATTGTTTTCACAAACTTTGAAGAAAAAACCTGACAAGGAAGGAAAATGAGGAATATTTCACAAGGTTTAAAAAATTCTTTGTGAAATATTTATGAAACTGTTTACAAAATCGAAATAATGCGTTATAATAAACTTGTGAAAAAATTAACAAAGGATATCAATCCTTGAAAGCTATGGAGGAAAATATGGCTGATAAAAAAACTGTGACACCAGAGGAAAAGAAACTCGCTGCTGAAAAGCATGTCGATGGCTTGGTACAAAAAGCTTTAGTTGCTCTTGAAGAAATGCGTAAACTCGACCAAGATCAGGTCGACTACATCGTAGCTAAAGCGTCAGTGGCAGCTTTGGATGCCCACGGAGAATTGGCTTTACATGCCTTTGAAGAAACAGGACGTGGTGTATTTGAAGATAAAGCAACTAAGAACTTGTTTGCTTGTGAACACGTAGTAAACAACATGCGTCACACTAAAACAGTTGGCGTTATCGAAGAAGACGATGTAACAGGTTTAACTCTTATTGCTGAACCAGTTGGTGTTGTTTGTGGTATCACTCCAACAACTAACCCTACCTCGACAGCAATCTTTAAGGCATTGATTTCATTGAAGACACGTAATCCAATCGTCTTTGCCTTCCACCCATCAGCTCAAGAATCATCAGCTCACGCAGCTCAAATTGTTCGTGATGCTGCGATTAAAGCAGGAGCTCCTGAAAACTGTGTACAGTGGATCACTGAACCATCTATGGAAGCAACTAGTGCCCTTATGAACCACGAAGGTATTGCAACAATCCTTGCAACAGGTGGTAATGCCATGGTTAAAGCGGCGTACTCTTGTGGTAAACCAGCTCTTGGGGTAGGTGCCGGGAACGTTCCAGCTTATGTTGAAAAATCAGCTAACATTCGCCAAGCTGCACACGATATCGTCATGTCTAAATCATTTGATAATGGTATGGTCTGTGCCTCAGAGCAAGCGGTTATCATTGATAAAGAAATTTACGATGAATTTGTAGCAGAGTTCAAATCTTATCACACTTACTTTGTAAACAAAAAAGAAAAAGCACTTCTTGAAGAATTCTGCTTCGGCGTGAAAGCAAACAGCAAAAACTGTGCTGGTGCAAAATTGAACGCTGACATCGTTGGTAAACCAGCAACTTGGATTGCAGAGCAAGCAGGATTTACAGTTCCAGAAGGAACAAACATTCTTGCTGCAGAATGTAAAGAAGTTGGTGAAAACGAGCCATTGACTCGTGAAAAATTGTCACCAGTAATCGCAGTTTTGAAATCTGAAAGCCGTGAAGATGGTATTACTAAGGCTCGTCAAATGGTTGAATTTAACGGTCTTGGGCACTCAGCAGCTATCCACACAGCTGATGAAGAATTGACTAAAGAATTTGGTAAAGCTGTTAAAGCTATTCGTGTTATCTGTAACTCACCTTCTACTTTCGGTGGTATCGGGGACGTTTATAATGCCTTCTTGCCATCATTGACACTTGGATGTGGTTCTTACGGACGCAACTCAGTTGGGGATAACGTTAGTGCCATTAACCTTTTGAATATCAAAAAAGTCGGAAGACGGAGAAATAACATGCAATGGATGAAACTTCCTTCAAAAACATACTTTGAACGTGATTCAATTCAATACCTTCAAAAATGTCGTGACGTTGAACGTGTCATGATCGTTACTGACCATGCCATGGTAGAGCTTGGTTTCCTTGATCGTATCATCGAACAACTTGACCTTCGTCGCAATAAGGTTGTTTACCAAATCTTTGCTGATGTAGAACCAGATCCAGATATCACAACTGTAAACCGTGGTACTGAGATTATGCGTGCCTTCAAACCAGATACAATCATCGCTCTTGGTGGTGGATCTCCAATGGATGCTGCTAAAGTAATGTGGCTCTTCTACGAACAACCAGAAGTAGACTTCCGTGACCTTGTTCAAAAATTCATGGATATCCGTAAACGTGCCTTCAAATTCCCACTGCTTGGTAAGAAGACTAAATTCATCGCGATCCCAACTACATCTGGTACAGGATCTGAAGTAACACCATTTGCCGTTATCTCTGATAAAGCAAATAACCGTAAATACCCAATCGCTGACTACTCATTGACACCAACTGTGGCAATCGTAGACCCTGCTTTGGTATTGACAGTTCCTGGATTTGTTGCTGCGGACACTGGTATGGACGTATTGACCCACGCGACTGAAGCTTACGTATCACAAATGGCTAGCGACTACACTGACGGTCTTGCACTTCAAGCGATCAAACTTGTATTCGAAAACCTTGAAAGCTCAGTTAAGAATGCAGACTTCCACTCACGTGAGAAGATGCATAACGCTTCAACAATCGCTGGTATGGCCTTTGCCAATGCCTTCCTAGGTATTTCTCACTCAATGGCCCATAAGATTGGTGCGCAATTCCACACAATCCATGGTCGTACTAATGCTATCTTGCTTCCATACGTCATCCGCTACAACGGTACACGTCCAGCTAAGACAGCAACATGGCCTAAGTACAACTACTACCGTGCAGATGAAAAATACCAAGATATCGCACGTATGCTTGGCCTTCCAGCTTCTACTCCAGAAGAAGGTGTGGAATCTTACGCAAAAGCTGTCTACGAACTTGGTGAGCGCGTAGGTATCCAAATGAACTTCAAAGAACAAGGAATCGATGAAAAAGAATGGAAAGAACATTCTCGTGAATTGGCCTTCCTTGCTTATGAAGACCAATGTTCACCAGCTAATCCACGCCTTCCAATGGTTGACCACATGCAAGAAATCATCGAAGATTCTTACTATGGCTACAAAGAAAGACCAGGACGCCGTAAATAATTGTTATCAGCCTAGAGGCAGGAGAAATCCTGTCTCTTTTTTGTAAAATTGGAAGATTGAAAATAATTTTTATCTTTTCAATTTTCACTTTTCATCTGAAAAGGAAAGTGGGAAATGACTAGGTAGACAAAGAAAGACAGCAGTATAGGCTTTCAAAGGAGAAAGAAAAATAAGTGGGGTATAGATAAAAAACAACGCCCGTACTTGCAATTAAACTTAAATAGTTATATAATAGGTTTGTTGAAAGGTGATTTGTAGTGATTCAAGTTACTCTTTTCACAATAAAAATTTCATGATTTTCATAAGGAGGAAATCACTAATGGTAGTTAAAGTTGGTATTAACGGTTTCGGACGTATCGGTCGTCTTGCTTTCCGTCGTATCCAAAACGTAGAAGGTGTTGAAGTTACTCGTATCAACGACCTTACAGATCCAGTTATGCTTGCACACTTGTTGAAATACGACACAACTCAAGGTCGTTTCGACGGTACTGTTGAAGTTAAAGAAGGTGGATTTGAAGTTAACGGTAAATTCATCAAAGTTTCTGCTGAACGTGATCCAGAACAAATCGACTGGGCTAACGACGGTGTAGAAATCGTTCTTGAAGCTACTGGTTTCTTTGCTAAGAAAGCAGCTGCTGAAAAACACTTGCACGCTGGTGGAGCTAAAAAAGTTGTTATCACTGCTCCTGGTGGAAACGACGTTAAAACAGTTGTATTCAACACTAACCACGACGTTCTTGACGGTACTGAAACAGTTATCTCAGGTGCTTCATGTACTACAAACTGCTTGGCTCCTATGGCTAAAGCTCTTCAAGATAACTTTGGTGTTGTTGAAGGATTGATGACTACTATCCACGCTTACACTGGTGACCAAATGATCCTTGACGGACCACACCGTGGTGGTGACCTTCGCCGTGCTCGCGCTGGTGCTGCAAACATCGTTCCTAACTCAACTGGTGCTGCAAAAGCTATCGGTCTTGTAATCCCAGAATTGAACGGTAAACTTGACGGATCTGCACAACGCGTTCCAACTCCAACTGGATCAGTTACTGAATTGGTAGCTGTTCTTGAAAAGAACGTTACTGTTGATGAAGTGAACGCAGCTATGAAAGCAGCTTCAAACGAATCATACGGTTACACAGAAGATCCAATCGTATCTTCAGATATCGTAGGTATGTCTTATGGTTCATTGTTTGACGCAACTCAAACTAAAGTTCTTGACGTTGACGGTAAACAATTGGTTAAAGTTGTATCATGGTACGACAATGAAATGTCATACACTGCACAACTTGTTCGTACTCTTGAATACTTCGCAAAAATCGCTAAATAATTCATGAGTCGATAAAAAGCAAGGCCTTTGGTCTTGCTTTTTAAATATTTAAAAATGGATGACGCTATCATCCATTCTTTTTTAATTCTTTTTCAAAAGTATCTGATAGGGTAGTGAAGTTTAATTTCTCTAGAGTAAGCGGATGGGTAAAGGACAGTCGGAAGGCGTGGAGCATAAGCCGACTCGTCTTTGATTTGCTATTATAGAGAGGGTCACCCAGGATCGGGAAGTTATGATGCGAAAGGTGCACACGAATTTGATGTGTTCGCCCTGTCTTTAGTTTGCAACGAACCAAGGAAGTTTTGTTTGGTAATTGCTTTAATCTGCTTACATGTGTTTCAGCATATTGCCCATTTTTTGTATCAACTATTCGTTTTCTGCGGTCATGGCGATCACGTCCGATTTTATCTTTGAAAACAACTTCTTTGCCGTTGATATGTCCGTCGACCTGTGCCCAATATTCCCGAGAAATCTCTTTTTTCTCCAATAAGCGATTGAGAATAGGCAGGATAAAAGGATTTTTGGCAAAGAGAACCAAGCCACTGGTTTCCATGTCCAGACGATGAACGACATAGCAGGTTTGGCCAACATAGGCACTGACATGGTTAAGAAGGGCGATTTCGCTTGGCTGATTACCATGCGTTTTCATCCCCTCGGGTTTGTTTACAATAATCAAGTGTTGATCTTGATAAACTTTCTGAACGAGGTTAGGATTGCCCCAAGGAATTTCTTTTTTGGGATAATCTTCCTCGTCAAAAGTCAATTGACAAACATCTCCAGGATTTACCGTCTCGTTCCAATGAACTTCTCGCTGATTAATCAAAATGTGTTTCTTGATTCTCAAAAAATGACGGATTTTTCTAGGGATGAGGAGTTGTTCCTCAAGTAATTGCTTTACCGTCATTTGAGGTAGAGAGTCTGGTAATGTAAATGTGAATTTCATACAGATATTGTAACAAAAAAAGCCCTATTTGGATAGGAAATAGCTAAATTCTTGTCTTCCTATGATGAAGATGATAAAATAAACGCATGAAATTAGATAAATTATTCGAGAAATTTCTTTCTCTTTTTAAAAAAGAAACAAGTGAATCAGAGGATTCTGGGTCTACTAGCTTGCGTCGTTCTCGCAGTGATCGAAAAAAATTAGCCCAAGTGGGTCCGATTCGAAAATTCTGGCGTCGCTATCATCTAACAAAGATTGTCCTTATACTAGGTCTGAGTGCAAGCTTGCTAGTTGGAACCTATTTGTTTGCTGTAGCCAAGTCAACCAATGTCAATGATTTGCAAAATGCCTTGAAAACTCGAACTCTTATTTTTGACCGTGAAGAAAAGGAGGCTGGTGCCTTATCTGGTCAAAAAGGAACCTATGTTGAACTGACTGATATCAGTAAAAATTTGCAGAATGCCGTTATTGCGACAGAAGACCGTTCTTTCTATAAAAATGACGGGATTAACTATGGTCGTTTCTTCTTGGCTATTGTCACTGCTGGTCGTTCAGGTGGTGGCTCTACTATTACCCAACAGCTGGCTAAAAATGCCTATCTGTCGCAGGATCAAACTGTTGAGAGAAAAGCGAAAGAATTTTTCCTTGCTTTAGAATTAACAAAAAAATATAGTAAGGATCAAATTCTAACCATGTACCTTAACAACGCTTATTTTGGAAATGGTGTGTGGGGGGTTGAAGATGCGAGTAAGAAATACTTTGGAGTTTCTGCGTCAGAAGTGAGTTTGGATCAAGCTGCGACTCTGGCAGGGATGCTCAAAGGACCGGAACTGTATAACCCCTTGAAATCTGTAGAAGATTCTACTAATCGTCGTGATACTGTCTTGCAAAATATGCTTGCAGCGGGTTACATTGATAAAAACCAAGAAACCGAAGCTGCAGAAGTTGATATGACTTCGCAATTGCACGATAAGTATGAAGGAAAAATCTCAGATTACCGTTATCCTTCTTACTTTGATGCGGTTGTTAATGAAGCTGTTTCCAAGTATAATCTAACAGAGGAAGAAATTGTCAATAATGGCTACCGCATTTATACAGAGCTGGACCAAAACTATCAAGCAAATATGCAAGTTGTCTATGAAAATACAGCTCTATTTCCTAGGGCAGAGGATGGAACATTTGCTCAATCAGGAAGTGTAGCTCTCGAACCGAAAACAGGGGGAGTTCGTGGAGTTGTCGGTCAGGTTGCTGGCAATGATAAAACTGGATTCCGGAATTTCAACTATGCAACTCAATCAAAACGTAGCCCTGGTTCTACAATTAAGCCTTTAGTTGTTTATACGCCGGCAGTTGAAGCAGGTTGGGCTTTGAATAAGCAGTTGGATAACCATACCATGCAGTATGACAGCTATAAGGTTGATAACTATGCAGGGATCAAAACGAGTCGAGAAGTTCCTATGTATCAAGCCCTGGCAGAATCGCTTAATCTACCTGCTGTGGCCACTGTTAATGATTTGGGCGTTGATAAGGCTTTTGAGGCGGGCGAGAAATTCGGACTCAACATGGAAAAGGTCGATCGTGTTCTTGGTGTCGCCTTGGGAAGCGGTGTTGAAACCAACCCTCTTCAAATGGCTCAAGCGTATGCTGCCTTTGCAAATGAAGGTTTAATGCCGGAAGCTCATTTTATTAGTAGAATTGAAAATGCTAGTGGTCAGGTTATTGCGAGCCATAAAAATTCACAAAAACGGGTGATTGATAAGTCTGTAGCTGACAAGATGACCAGTATGATGTTGGGAACATTTACAAACGGAACAGGTATTAGTTCATCTCCTGCAGATTATGTCATGGCAGGAAAAACTGGTACAACTGAAGCTGTTTTTAATCCGGAATACACAAGTGACCAGTGGGTGATTGGTTATACTCCGGATGTAGTGATTAGTCACTGGCTTGGTTTCCCTACCACTGATGAGAGCCACTATCTAGCAGGATCTACTTCAAACGGTGCAGCCCATGTCTTTAGAAACATTGCAAATACCATTTTACCTTATACGCCAGGAAGTACCTTTACAGTTGAAAATGCTTATAAGCAAAATGGAATTGCACCAGCCAATACAAGAAATCAAGTACAGAGTAATGAAGAAAATCAGGCGGATAATAGCCTTTCTGATATTAGAAGTCGTGCACAAAATCTGGTAGATGAGGCTAGCCGTGCTATCTCGGATGCGAAGATTAAGGAAAAAGCTCAAACGATATGGGATTCGGTAGTCAATCTATTTCGTTAAGATGCTTGTCAAAGCCTGGCTTTCTTGTTATAATAGATAAGATGGAGGCGTTATGGCACTAAAAAAAGCAAGCCTAGCTTGTGCGGTTTGTGGTTCGAGAAACTATTCAATCAAGATCAGCGGAAACCCCAAGCCAACACGACTAGAAGTAAATAAATTTTGTAAACATTGTGGTAAGTACACTACACACAGAGAAACGAGATAGGAGAGAGCGATGCGTTTTATTGGAGATATTTTTAGACTTCTTAAAGACACAACATGGCCAACTCGCAAGGAAAGCTGGAGAGATTTTCGTTCTATCATGGAATACACTGCTTTCTTTGTTGTGATTATTTATATTTTTGACAAGTTGATTGTTTCAGGTTTGATTCGATTTATTAACATTTTTTAGAAGACCTGTGGAGTTATTCACGCTAGAAATCTTCTATTATGAAAGGAAGTATCATGGATAGTTTTGATAAAGGATGGTTTGTCTTACAAACCTATTCTGGTTATGAAAATAAGGTAAAAGAAAATCTATTGCAACGTGCACAAACCTACAATATGTTGGATAATATTTTACGTGTTGAAATTCCAACACAAACAGTGCAAGTTGAAAAAAATGGAAAGAGAAAAGAAGTAGAAGAGAATCGCTTTCCAGGTTATGTTCTTGTAGAAATGGTGATGACAGATGAAGCTTGGTTTGTTGTTCGAAACACACCAAACGTTACAGGATTCGTCGGATCTCACGGAAATAGATCAAAACCAACTCCATTATTGGAACAAGAAATCCGTGATATCTTGGTTTCTATGGGACAAACTGTACAAGAGTTTGATATCGATGTTGAAGTTGGTCAAACTGTACGTATCATTGATGGTGCTTTTGCAGACTATACTGGTAAGATTACAGAGATTGATAACAATAAAGTGAAGATGATTATCTCTATGTTTGGTAATGACACAGTTGCAGAAGTAAACCTAAACCAAATTGCAGAATTATAACCCAAAGAGAGGCTTGCCCTCTCTTTTTTGTGCAGTTTAGACGGTGTAGGGAACAGAATGGAGGAAATGGGACAAAAGTGTTTCTGAATCTGTTAGACTGTATCTAGAAAGGGGGACGTTATGTTTAAAGAATTGTATAAAGAAGTCCAGGGAATTGTATATAAGAGTAGAAATGAATATTACTTGCATTTATGGGAACTATCGGATTGGGACCAAGAGGGTATGCTCTGCTTACATGAATTGATTAGTAGAGAAGAAGGAATAATAGAAGATATTCCTCGTTTACGTAAATACTTCAAAACTAAATTCCGAAATAGAATTCTAGACTATATCCGTAAACAAGAAAGCCAGAAGCGTAGATATGATAAAGAACCCTATGAAGAAGTAGGTGAGATTAGTCATCGTATCAGTGAGGGAGGTCTGTGGCTAGATGAGTATTATCTCTTTCATGAGACACTAAGAGATTATAGAAACAAACAAAGTAAAGACAAACAAGAAGAG
>NZ_CAJJIB010000007.1:0-18783 GCF_905187495.1 Streptococcus mitis
ACTAGCCGCAGGCTGCTCAAAGCACTGCTTTGAGGTTGCAGATAGAACTGACGAAGTCAGTAACATCTATACGGCAAGGCGACGCTGACGTAGTTTGAATTTGATTTTCGAAGAGTATTATTCATCTTCGTCATCATCGAAGCCTGCTAACAGATCATTGACTTTTACAATACTTTCTGCAGCACGGCTCTTATAGTCCGCATCTGCGCTTGTAAGGCTCGCATTGATAAATTCAATCACCATTGGAAGATTCATCCCTGCGTAAAGGTCAATATCACGACCTTCCATGATCAAACGGCTTACCACGTTACATGGTGTTCCACCGAGAAGATCCGCAAAGACTAGGAAATCATCCAATCCTTCAATAGCAGCTTCAAATTTTGCAGTAAAGTCTTCTGGTCCATCTTCTGGAAGAAGAGCCACTGCATGAATGTTGTCTTGTGGACCCATGATCATTTCAGTGCTACCTTTAAGTTCTTCACAAAAACGACCATGGCTCACCAAAATTAATGATTTAGCCATAAATTATGCGCCCATTCCAAGCAAGAATTTACCGATGAATGAAAGACCTACTGCAAGAGCGATAATGATACCGATAGCTTTAGTAGAAGTCATACCTTTCTTACCAAGCAACCAGAAGATAAAGGCAGTAAAGATTGCTGGAAGCAAGCGTGGGAAGATTGAGTTCAAGATATCTTGGAAGTCAATCATTTTTTCACCGATTGGCAATTTGTAAGAAATTTCAAAGTTAATCATTGTTGCTACAAGAGCACCCATCATGAAGACACCAAGTACAGATGCAGCGTCAATCAAAGCTGTCAAAGTACTTTGCATGTTGTTGATAAGGTTAACCCCTTCTTTGTAAGCAAATTCCAACTGTTTCCAACGGAAGATGTCATAAGCAACTGCAACTGCGATCCAAAGGAAGATTCCCCATGGTTGGCCAGCGATAGCCATAGTTGCTGCGATAGATCCCATGATAGCAGGTACAAGTGAACCAAAGATAGTATCTCCAAGAGGAGCGAATGGTCCCATCAAACCTGTCTTGATACCGTTAACGGCATCTTTTGAACCTACACCATCTTTTTCTTCCATGGCAAGGTCAAAACCAGCGATAATAGTGTGGAAGAATGGTGAAGTATTGAAGAATTGAGTATGAACTTTCATCATTTCTTTCAATTCAGGAGTTCCATCCCCATACATTTTACGCAATTGAGGCAAGATCATGTAAAGGTAACCAGAAGCTTGCATACGTTCGTAGTTCCAACCTAATTGGAAAGTAAACAAGCTACGTTTGTTGATTTGATTAAAATCTTCTTTTGTAAGTTTGTAATTAGAATTCGTCATCTTCGATTTCCCCACTTTCTGATGGTGTAGAAGGTGCTGCTACAGCTACTTTTTGGCTATTTTTGAAGTGAAGCACTGCAAGGAAGATACCTACGATAGAGATACCAATCATAGACAAACCTTTGAAGTTGTTCACGAAACCAATTTTTTCAGCAACATCTTTAGGTAGAGTACCGATAATACCTGCAACAGCGCCACCAAGACCTGTTACATATGAGTAAAGAACAGTCAACATAGCTGTCAAACCAAATCCCATAGCAAGGTAGTGAAGGTTACGTTTAACTGGAAGGTAACGAAGCAAGATTGCAAATCCAAGACCTGGAAGCATACGTCCTGCAAGTGTCAAGCCATCTGCAACCCATTTGTAGGCTTCAACGAAGTCTACCACTGATTGTACAAAGGCACCACCAAAGGCAAGCGCGAAGAAGACTGGAAGGGCACGAGATAGAGCCCATGGAATCGCACCAAGCAAGTAGTTGCGTTCGATACCTTTGTAATCAAAGCGGTCGATTGCAGCATCAATACGGTGTGCGAAGAAAGTAGTTGTCATACGTCCAAGAACGTCGAAGTATGTTAAAAGTGCTGCTACTGGTACAGCGATTGTTGTAATCGCAAGGTCTGTAGCGATTCCTTGTGAAACTGAGAATGCTGTTGCAAGAACCGCACCAGAAGTTGCGTCGATACGAGAAGCACCACCGAAGGTACCAACCCCAAGAACGAACAGTTGCAAGTTACCACCGATAAGCAGACCAGTAGTCACATCTCCCATAATCAAACCAGTAATGAAACCAGCAAATACAGGGGAACCTGCAGATGAAACGATCGTCAACTCATCACAGATTTGATAAGCTGAGTACAAAGTGAGAAGTAAAATTTGCCACCATTGTATCATAACAATGACCTCCTAAAAATTTTTTCCTATTTTAATAAGCTCAAAAAGTCTGAAATTGGATCATTTGGAACCATTTGAGCAGTAAGTTTAACACCTTTTTCTGCCAATTTGTGGAAATCTTCCACATCCTTGTCCACTACGTTGATAGAACGTGTGATGGCACGGGTTTCTGGTGTTTGAGACATATTCCCAACATTGAGAGTTTCAATTGGTACACCTGCTTCTACCAAACCAAGGAAGCGGTCTGGCTTACGAGCCACAATAAAGAGACGTTGGCTATCGTATTTACCAGCAAGAATATTAGCTGCCGCTTTTTCAATTGGCAAAATACTCAATTTCACACCTGGTGGTGTCGCAAGTTTCAAACCACTCTTTTCAACATCGTTGTTGACAACTTCGTCATCTACAACCATAATACGTGAAACATTTAGTTTTCCAGCCCAAAGATTGGCTACTTGTCCGTGGATTAAACGTCCATCGATACGGCATCCTACAATTGTCATAAATTTTCCCCCTTTATATGTTTTAGTGTAGGTTTACGAGTTAAATAAATCTCTTCTCTATATTGGCCCTCTGTTTCAAAGATGATGATGCGATTATCACCTTCCTTGAGATAGCTATGAGGAATATAAAGTGAGAGGGTTGGGCCGACGTTCCAAAAACGTCCTAGATTCTGCCCATTGACAAAGGCAACTCCCTTACCAAACTCAGATAAGTCTAGGTAAGTATCTTTTGGCTCTTGGACTGTAAAGTCATAAGCGTAAAATGCTGGTTGTCCTTCTGTCCATCCTTTTGAGAAATCAATTTTCTCAGGATTGTCTAGTGGGAGTGGATAGTGTTTCCAGTTTAGTAAGAAATGCAAATCCTTACAAACCCCTGTCCGAATTCCCTTACGTTGCGTATCCGCTAAGAACTTGTGTCCATAGTTGACACGCCCCATATTTTCTACCAAGATATCCAATCTAGACAGCGCTTTCTTTTCACCTTGATAAAAAATATCTTCCCCAATCTCTGTCTGATATTGGGTTTTAACCCACTGACCATCGACATAAAGCTGAGCTCTATCTCGACCGTCAATGATACGAAGTCTCTCTTCTTCTGCATCCCAATCTGTTTCTGTTCGATAGAGTAGATAGCCATAACTTTGTCCCAACTCCTCCATCTTTTTAGGATAGAGACTTTCTACCGGACTAGACAAGCTATCTAAGGTTTCAAACAAGGAAACTTTTTCTACTAGTGGAATAGCATCCAACTCCATACTCTCTTTGTAGAGTGGTTCCAACTGCGGATACTCTGGGAAATGCGTTGCCATCATCTTCTTGACTGCTAAATATTTGGCAGTTGGATTTCCTTCTTCATCCAGAAGGGCATCGTAATCATAAGATGTAACTTGTGGCAAGTCCAAAGTCCCTCGAGCCGAGCAACCATTCATGAAACCAAAGTTTGTGCCACCATGGAACATGTAAAGATTGATGGAACCTTGCTCCAAAACCTCTCGAACTGCATCTGCCAACTCTTTCGGATCCCGTGTGATAATCGGTTCTTTCCAACGATTGAACCAACCATCCCAGAACTCCATACACATGAGTGGCCATTTCTTACCATGTTCATCAAAGAATTCCTGCATCTGTGAAAAGTTGTAAGATGCCTTAGAACCAAAGTTCCCTGTTACAAAGAGGTCATCTTCGATTAAGGTTCCAGCTTTCAGAGTAGCTCTCCATGGACCATCTGATGTAAAGAGGGGACAGGTTACGCCACGCTCCTCCATCAACTGTCGAATTGCTCTCAGGTAAGCCTTATCTTCTCCATAAGAACCATATTCATTTTCAACCTGCATCATAAGGATATTGCCACCCTTGTCCAACAAATGTGGAACCAATCGTGACAAGAGCTGATCATAGTAGCGACCGACAGCTTCAATATAAGCAGGATCTGAGGAACGAAGCCTCATATTCTTGGTTAAAAGCCAAGCTGGTAAGCCACCGAATTCCCACTCCGCACAGATGAAGGGAGAGGGACGAACGATAGCGTAGAGACCCAAATCTTGCGCTGTCTGTAGAAATCGCTCCAAATCCAGAGCTCCTTCAAAGTAAAACTCACCCTCACGAGGCTCGTGTAAATTCCAAGCTACATAAGTCTCTACTGTATTAAAACCAAGAGCCTTCAAGTTATAGAGCGAATGATACCAATCTTCTGGAGGAACCCTAAAATAATGAATGGCGCCAGATAAAATCTTAAATGATTTTCCATCGAGATAAAAATCATCCCGTATCTCAAATCGTGTCATATTCTTACCTTCTGACAACTAAAGTTTACGCTTTCATTTGTTGATATAGTAAATATATCTCAATATCTTACATTTGTCAATAGGTTTTCACAATTTTTTTCATTTTTCACTAAATTTTACACAAAAAACTTATAAAAATCTTGTAATCTATAGTCATAACAACATTTTAGTACCATGTATAAAAATGTAGGTTTTTCTATTTATTCCTATGTAAATTAACCTTATAGCCTATTATTCTAATTTTTTTATTCAAAAGGCTACTATTCTTTCCAATTTTATGGTAAAATCTTTAACGGAGAAGGAAAATCGAGGTGAAAATATGGCAATTCCAAAGTATCAATATATTAAAGATGAGTTAAAGAACAAAATCATTTCTGGTCAATTTGCCAGTGGAGATAAATTCTACACTGAAGCTGAATTGATTGCAATGTATGATGTGAGTTCTATCACAGTTGTCCGCGCCTTAAACGACCTTGCCAAGGATGGCTATATTGTCCGTCAACAAGGAAAGGGTACATTCGTTTCACGCGCACGCAAACACAAACTCGTAGAGTTTTCAGATGTAGAAGTTTTTGAAACTAAAGATGATAAAGTTACCGTCCTTTCTATTGAGCGTGGAAACAAACTAAGCTACTTAGAAAAACTTGGACTACGCGGAGATCAGTTCTACTACAAGATTGAGCGCGTTCGCGAAACAGGTGGTGTTGTATACATCTACCATACATCTTACATTCCAGAACAATACATCAACGCAAATTATCCAAATCTTGAATATTATAGCTCTATCTATAACCGTTTCAAATTGGATTACCACATTCACATGAATGATGAACATTTTGAAGAAATCAATGAAATAGCATTTCCAACTCCAGAACATGCGGCTTCGGTCCTCGGAGTCGATGAACAATTCCCAACCGTTTTACAAACCAAGACTACTAAACTAGAGTCTACTGGTCAAGTTCTCGCATACAGCGAAACATATAAACGAGCGGATTACTACAAAATCAAATTCATTTCATGTGACCGTGATCACTAAGAAGAAAGCCTGAGCCTAAGCGCTTGGGCTTTTTCTATGTTTATTATACCATACCAAAAAGGTAGCGCTTACCTTTTATAGTAGATTCTATAGTTTGTGGAGTATTTTATAGAAATAGGGCTAAAAAACTTCTACTAAATATATATATGTTTCTTTTCCAACCAATCTGAAATCTTAAGCTTAATTTTTATATTTTTTTATACTTATTATAGTTTTTTACCACCTCCTCTTGACTCTTATTAATATAAGAAATAAAATAAGGGTGTTGTTTTATATAAACGCTATCAATATAAAATACAATCAGGAGGTTTTGCAATGAAACAAGAAAAACAACAACGTTTTTCCATTCGTAAATACGCTGTAGGAGCAGCTTCTGTTCTAATTGGATTTGCCTTCCAAGCACAGACTGTTGCAGCCGATGGAGTTACTCCTACTACAGAAAACCAACCGACCATCCATACGGTTTCCGATTCTTCTCAACCATCCGAAAATCGGACTGAGGAAACACCTAAAGCAGAGCTTCAACCAGAAGCTCCAAAAACTGTAGAAACGGAAACTCCGACTACTGATACGGTAGCTAGTCTTCCAAAAACAGAAGAAAAACCACAAGAGGAAGTTAGTTCAACTCCTAGTGATAAAGAAGAAGTGGTAACTCCAACTTCTGCTGAAAAAGAAACTACCGATAAAAAGGCAGAGGAAACTAGCCCTAAAAAGGAAGTTCCGAAAGAGGCTAATTCTAAAGAGTCGGATACAGATAAGACTGATAAACCAGAAGCTGACAAGGATAAACCAGCTGAAAAAGATGCTAAGAAAGATGAACCGAAAGCAGAGGCTGACAAACCGGCAACAGAGGCAGGAAAGGAAGGTGCTGCAACTGAAAACGAAAAATTAGCTAAACGAAAAATCGTTTCAATTGATGCCGGACGTAAATATTTCTCACCTGAGCAGCTCAAAGAAATCATCGATAAAGCGAAAGAATATGGTTACACAGATCTTCATCTCTTGGTAGGGAACGATGGCCTCCGTTTCATGCTGGATGATATGTCTATGAAAGTGGGCGATAAAACCTACTCGAGTGATGATGTCAAACGCGCCATTGAAAATGGAACAAATGCTTATTACGATGATCCAAATGGTAACCATCTCACTGAAAGTCAGATGACAGATTTGATTAATTATGCCAAAGATAAGGGAATTGGTGTGATTCCAACTGTCAATAGTCCTGGACATATGGATGCTATTCTCCATGCTATGAAAGAACTTGGCATTGAAAATCCTAACTTTGATTATTTTGGTAAAAAATCGGAACGAACTGTTGACCTAAATAATAAACAAGCAGTTGATTTTACAAAAACTCTGATTGACAAATACGCTAACTACTTCTCTAACAAATCTGAAATCTTCAATATTGGTTTGGATGAATACGCCAATGATGCAACAAATGCTAAAGGTTGGAGTGTGCTTCAAGCTGATAAATATTATCCAAATGAAGGCTACCCTGAAAAAGGATATGAAAAATTCATCTCTTACGCTAATGATCTCGCTCGTATTGTAAAATCTCACGGTCTCAAACCAATGGCCTTTAACGACGGTATCTACTACAATAGCGACACAAGCTTTGGTAGTTTTGACAAAGATATCATCGTTTCTATGTGGACTGGCGGTTGGGGTGGCTATGACGTTGCTTCTTCTAAACTACTAGCTGAAAAAGGCCACCAAATCCTTAATACCAATGATGCTTGGTACTACGTCCTCGGACGAAATGCTGACGGCCAAGGTTGGTACAATCTAGATCAAGGGCTCAATGGAATTAAAAATACACCAATCACTTCTGTGCCAAAAACAGAGGGAGCTGATGTCCCAATCATCGGTGGGATGGTAGCTGCTTGGGCTGATACACCATCTGCACGTTATTCTCCATCTCGCCTCTTCAAACTCATGCGTCATTTTGCAAATGCCAACGCTGAATACTTTGCAGCCAACTACCAACCTGCAGAAAAAGCCCTAGAAACTATACCAAAAGACTCTAACCGCTATACTGCTGAAAGTTTTGCTGCTGTCAAAGAAGCTGAAAAAGCAATCCGTTCGCTCGATAGCAATCTCAGCCGTGCTCAACAGGATACCATTAATCAGGCAATTGTTAACCTTCAAGAAGCTATCAAAAACTTAGTCTTTACACCAGAAGCTCAAAAAGAAGAAGATGCTAAACGCGAACTTGAAAAACTGAATAAGAATAAAGTCATTTCCATCGATGCAGGTCGCAAATACTTCTCTCTAGATCAACTTAAACGTATCGTAGATAAGGCTAGTGAACTCGGATATTCTGATGCCCATCTCCTTCTAGGAAATGATGGACTTCGCTTCCTACTCGATGATATGACTATTACTGCCAACGGAAAAACCTATGCTAGTGATGACGTTAAAAAAGCTATTATCGAAGGAACGAAAGCTTACTACGACGATCCAAATGGTACTGCATTGACACAGGCAGAAGTGACAGAGCTTGCTAAATACGCTAAGGAAAAAGGTATTGGTCTGATTCCAGCTATCAATAGTCCAGGACATATGGACGCTATGCTGGTTGCCATGGAAAAACTTGGCATCACAAATCCTCAAGCCAACTTTGATAAGGTTTCAAAAACAACCATGGACCTTGAAAATCAAGAAGCAGTTGGATTTACTAAAGCCCTTATCGGTAAGTACATGGATTACTTTGCTGATAAATCAAAGATTTTCAACTATGGTACTGACGAATACGCTAACGATGCGACCAACGCCCAAGGTTGGTACTACCTCAAATGGTATGGACTCTATAACAAGTTCGCAGATTATTCTAACAGCCTAGCTGCTATGGCCAAGGAAAGAGGGCTACAACCAATGGCCTTCAACGATGGTTTCTATTATGAAGACAAGGACGATGCTGAATTTGATAAAGATGTCCTGATTTCTTACTGGTCTAAAGGCTGGTGGGGTTACAACCTTGCTTCACCTCAATACCTAGCAAGTAAAGGTTATAAATTCTTGAATACCAACGGTGACTGGTACTACATTCTCGGTCAAAAACCAGAAGATGGTGGTGGTTTCCTTAAGAAAGCCATTGAGAATACTGAAAAAACACCATTCAATCAACTTGCTTCTACCAAATATCCTGAGGTAGACCTTCCAACAGTCGGCAGTATGCTTTCAATCTGGGCAGATAGACCAAGCGCTGAGTACAAGGAAGAGGAAATCTTTGAACTCATGACTGCCTTTGCAGACCACAACAAAGACTACTTCCGAGCTAATTATAATGCTCTCCGTGAAGAATTAGCTAAAATTCCTACAAACTTAGACGGATACAGCACAGAAAGCCTAGCAGCCCTCAAGGCAGCAAAAGATGGACTCAACCTTAACCTCAACCGTAGCAAACAAGCTGAACTAGATGCACTAGTAGGTAAGCTCAAGACTGCTCTTCAAAGCCTCAAACCAGCTGCAACTCATTCAGGAAGCCTAGATGAAAATGAACTAGCTGCTACCGTTGAAACCAAACCTGAACTTCTTGTGAAGACAGAAAGCATTCCATTTAAAGTCATTCGAAAAGAAAATCCTAACCTCCCAGCAGGCCAAGAAAAAGTTGTCAAAGCTGGAGTTCTAGGTGAACGCACTTCTTACGTATCTGTTCTTACTGAAAATGGAAAAACTAGTGAAACCGTTCTAGATAGTCAAGTAACCAAAGAACCTGTCGATCAAATTGTAGAATTCGGAGCACCAATTACACATGTTGGCGATGAGAATGGCCTTGCTCCAATCGCAGAAGAAAAACCTAGACTTGACATTCCTAAGGAAGAGCCTAGCCGAACAGAAACTCCTTTCAAAGTAGTTGTTGAAAGCGGACCTAAGGCTGAATCTAACTCTGCTAACGGAGTCACTCATCAATTAGCAGATGGCAAAAATAGTAAACCTGGATGGAAATTAATTGAAAGCAAATGGTATTACTATGATCATGCAGATAAAGTGAAGACCGGTTGGGTTAAAGACGGAGCATGGTACTACCTAGATGAGTCTGGTGTAATGAAAACTGGTTGGCAGAAAGTAAATGGTACATGGTATTATCTTGATAACTCAGGTGCTATGCAAACTGGTTGGATCGATCAAGGTGGATCATGGTACTATCTCAACGACTCAGGTGCCATGCAAACCGGCTGGGTCAACCAAGGAGATACATGGTATTATCTTGACAACTCAGGTACAATGAAAACTGGTTGGTTCCAAGTTGAATATAAATGGTATTATTCATACCCTTCAGGAGCCTTAGCTGTCAACACAACAATTGATGGCTACGCTGTAAATGCCGACGGCGAATGGATTCAATAAGATAAAATGAAAGATTTATATCCAGAGACCTAATGAGAGCTGAGTATAAAACTCAATTTCAGAAGAAAAAGAAATAAATCTTTCCAAAATAAAATGCATATTACCAAGGTTCTCAACACCTGATAATATGCGTTTTTATGATTTTAAAGAGACTGGATACCCAGCCTCTTTTTTTAATTAATCACCAAGTCCTAGACGTTCAAAGATATCATCCACTCGTTTGGTGTAATAAAGAGGGTTGAAGATTTCATCGATTTCTTCTTGAGTGAGGCGAGAAGTTACCTCTGGATCTGCTTCAAGAAGTGGTTTAAAGTCTACTTGATTGTCCCAAGAGTAGGCTGTTTTTGGTTGTACCAAGTCATAGGCTTGCTCACGGGTCATTCCTTTTTCAATCAAGGTCAACATAGCACGTTGACTGAAAATCAAACCAAAACTCGAGTTCATGTTGCGGATCATGTTTTCTGGGAAGACTGTCAAATTCTTGACAATATTTCCAAAACGGTTGAGCATGTAGTCAATCAAAATAGTCGTATCTGGTGTAATGATGCGCTCAGCTGATGAGTGAGAGATATCACGTTCGTGCCAGAGAGCTACGTTCTCATAGGCAGTAATCATGTGACCACGGATAACACGCGCTAGACCTGTCATGTTCTCAGAACCGATAGGGTTGCGTTTGTGAGGCATTGCAGATGAACCTTTTTGCCCTTTAGCAAAGAATTCTTCCACTTCACGTTGTTCTGATTTTTGCAAACCACGAATCTCAGTCGCCATACGTTCGATAGAAGTCGCAATGCTAGCAAGAACTGCAAAGTACTCAGCGTGAAGGTCACGAGGAAGCACCTGTGTAGAGATTTCTTGGGCACGAATACCCAGTTTATCGCAGACATATTGCTCAACGAATGGTGGGATGTTGGCAAAGTTCCCAACCGCACCAGAAATCTTACCAGCTTCCACACCAGCAGCCGCATGCTCGAAACGCTCGATGTTGCGCTTCATTTCGCTGTACCAAGTCGCCAATTTCAGACCAAAGGTTGTAGGCTCAGCGTGCACACCGTGGGTACGCCCCATCATGATGGTAAACTTGTGCTCCTTAGCCTTATCAGCGATGATGTTGGTGAAGTTTTCAAGGTCACGACGGATGATGTCGTTGGCTTGCTTGTAAAGATAACCGTAGGCCGTATCCACCACGTCGGTAGAAGTCAAACCATAGTGGACCCACTTACGCTCTTCACCAAGCGTCTCAGAAACTGCACGCGTGAAAGCCACCACATCGTGACGCGTCTCCTGCTCAATCTCCAAAATACGGTCGATGTCAAAGTCCGCTTTTTCACGAATCAAAGCTACATCTTCCTTAGGGATTTCCCCCAACTCAGCCCATGCCTCGTCAGCCAAGATTTCCACCTCAAGCCAAGCACGGTATTTATTTTCTTCACTCCAAATATTCGCCATCTCAGGGCGAGAGTAACGGTCGATCATGTTGTTCATTTTTCCTTTCTTCTTAAACTGCTGGGAATAAGCTATCTAGGTAAAGCAAGATTTCTACTCAAACTCCTCTTTCCCAATAAACACAGATGGATAGTGTAGTAATTCATTGAGATCGGTATCCAATGGTAAATCATAAATTGCTAAATAGTTTTCAGGATATAGAGCAACTAGCTCTTCATATTTAGCCTTTACCTTTTCGTGATCACTACTAGCATACAAGACTTCAACGACTGCTCCAGTCTTATCCTTTTCAATAAATGCATTAACGATAATTTGTATCATAGACTTGTACTAAAAATCAATCCCTTTCCCAAATTCCTCCACCTCATCCGGCGCATCACTAAACAAAGTCACATGCCCCATCTTGCGGTTGTGCTTCGCTTCTATTTTACCATACATGTGGAGGTGGGCGCTTGGATTTTCTGTGACATATTTTTCAGCAGCATCGACATGTTGGCCGAGAACATTGAGCATGATAGCTGGGGCATGCAGTTTGATGGCTGGTAATGGTGCTCCGAGAACACCAAGAATATGAGTGTCAAATTGTGAAAAGTCGCAGGCTTCGATTGAGTAGTGTCCTGAATTGTGTGGACGCGGGGCAATCTCATTGACAATGATGTCATCAGCCGTCGCAAACATTTCCACACAGAGGGTTCCAGACAGGTTAAGCTGTTCAGCAATCTTCACTGCCATGGCTTTTGCTTTTTCAGCTAGACTTTCTGAAATACGGGCTGGCACAATGGTTTTTGAAAGAATGTTGTTTCGGTGGATATTTTCCTGAACTGGGAAAACCGTCACGTCCTTGCCATTTCCTGACACGATAACAGAAATTTCAAGGTCAAAGTTGACAAATTCTTCCAAGACACAGTCTGTTGAATCTGCTAGTGTATAGGCTTCTTCCAAGTCTGCTTCTGAGCGAATGACCTTTTGCCCATGCCCATCGTAGCCACCCGTCGCAGTCTTGAGGACATAGTTTTTAGATAGGTCAATATCTGCCAAGTCTTGGCTAGAAGTCACGACCTTGTAGGGTGCCACAGTGACTTGTGCCTTATTTGAGAGAAAGTCCTTTTCAAAAATGCGATTTTGGGAAATGCGGAGCAGGTCTGTTCCTTGAGGGAGCTGACCATCCTTGATAACAGCATCCAAACCGTCAGCATCGACATTTTCAAACTCATAGGTGAGGACATCGCAACGCTCAGCCAACTGACGCAGAGCATCCACGTCATTATAAGGAGCCACGATGATTTCCGCCACTCGAGAGGCTGGGCAATCAGCCGCAGGATCCAGCGCGATAACCTTGTGCCCCATGTAGATAGCAGAAATGGCCATCATCTGACCCAGCTGGCCGCCACCGATAATTCCGATTGTTTTAGATGAGCTCATTTGTAGACTCCTCTGCGATTTTTCCTTGTTCTTCTGCAAAATCTGCCAAAGCTGTCACGATAGCCTGATCCTCTACTGAAAGGAGACGGAGGGCAAAGAGGGCAGCATTGGTTGCACCTGCTTCACCGATAGCCATTGTCGCTACAGGCACACCGCCCGGCATCTGGACGATAGAGTAGAGTGAATCTACGCCACTAAGGGCACGAGACTTGACTGGCACGCCGATGACTGGAAGGGTTGTTTTGGCAGCTACCATTCCTGGCAAATGAGCTGCGCCACCAGCTCCTGCGATGATAACCTTGATGCCACGGCTACGTGCTTCTTCAGCATGTTTGAACATGAGATCAGGTGTACGGTGGGCAGAGACAACTTTCTTTTCGTAGGCTACACCAAAACGGTCTAGGACTTCGGCAGCTTTTTGCATGGTTGCCCAGTCGGTTTTTGAGCCCATGATTATGGAAATTACGGGTTTCATTTCTTCTCCTTTTTCCTCTTTTTCAACAATCACCTTAGGTTGTGAGGGACGGCAGCAACCACCAAAGGTGTCTCATGCCTAAATCGGAAGCCCAAGGTCTTCCAATTTCCCTGAACGATTGGATTATCATCCAATCGTTCTTTCACAACGGCGGTGATTGTTCTATATTAGCTCGCTAACGCTCGCAAACCATACGACCATTATCGTATTTGGCGACTGCGTCGCTTTCTCTTATATCTTTATCGAATAGCCTTGCTTCCGATATCGGTTCGGTAGAAGAGCCCTTCTGTGTTTTGTTTGTCGAGTTGGCTGTAGATGGTGTTTTGGGCTTCTTTGACGGTATCTGCTGTGGTGACGAGCATATAGACACGTCCGCCGTTTGATAGCAGTGCTCTGCTATTTTCCGCAAACTTAGCCCCTGCATAATAGGTGATAATGTCACCTTCTGTCTTGGCTGGTAACTCGACACCTTTTTCATAGTCTAGCGGATAACCGTTAGATGCGACAACCACACCCAGAGTCACACCCTTGTCCGTCCAGGTGATGTTTGGCTCCTTGCCATCGAGGATATCCGTAATATTTTGGGCAAAATCAGAGGTTAATCGAGGTAGAATAATCTGAGTTTCAGGATCTCCAAAGCGAGCATTAAACTCGATAACCTTAGGTCCATCAGCTGTCAAGATAAGCCCTGCGTAAAGGATACCCAGATAAGGGCGCCCTTCTTTAATCATGCCATCAAGGACTGGCTTGACAATAGTCTCCACTGCTGTGTCAATCGCGCTCTGTGGCAAGTGTGGAACTGGCGCATAGGCACCCATACCACCCGTGTTAGGCCCTTTGTCGCCATCGTAGGCACGTTTGTGGTCCTGAGCCGTTGGCATGATGTAGAACTTATCACCATTGACAAAGGCAAAAAGTGAAAATTCCTCTCCGTCGAGGAATTCCTCAATAACCACACGCGCACCTGAGTCCCCAAATTTATTGTCCAAAAGCATCTCATGAGCGGCTTCGACTGCTTGCTCAACCGTCTCCGCAACAACGACACCTTTCCCAAGCGCCAAGCCATCCGCCTTGACTACGATAGGCACACCCTGCTTTTCGATATAGGCCTTGGCTTCCTCGAAATCTGAGAACGTGCCATAGGCTGCTGTCGGAACGCCGTATTTGACCATAATTTCCTTGGCAAAATCCTTGGACCACTCCAGCTCAGCTGCCAATCTTGTCGGACCAAAGGCTTTGAGACCAGCTGCATGGAAATCATCCACGATACCAGTCGCAAGGGCATCATCTGGACCAATAAAGGTCCAAGCAATATCGTTGGTTTTTGCAAACTCAATCAATTTAGAATGTTCGGAAATGGAGATATTTACCAACTCCAAACCATCCAGAGTCATTCCGTCATTTCCAGGAGCTACAAATACTTTTTCAACGTCTTTTGACTCAAGCAACTTCTTAGCAATCGCATGTTCACGACCACCCGAACCAACAACTAACAGCTTCATTCCTCAACCTCTTTTGCGAATTATTTACTAACATTATATCATAAACGTTCGTTTTAATCTTGTTTCACTCCGCATTTTTACGCAAAAAAGGAAAGAAACTGTTTTCTTCCCTTTAACTTTCTTAATGTCTAAAATGTCTCACTCCTGTGAAGACCATGGTCAAGCCGTATTTATCAGCAGCTTCGATGGATTCCTGATCACGGACCGATCCACCTGGTTGGATGATAGCCTTAATACCTGCTTTGGCGATTTCTTCCACGTTATCCGCAAATGGGAAGAAGGCATCGGAAGCAAGCACAGCGCCGTCAAGACGGTCTTTAGCTTGGTCAATAGCGATGCGAACAGAAGCCAAACGGTTGGTTTGACCTGGGCCAACACCCAGTGTCATATGGTCGTTGGTCACGATGATGCCGTTTGATTTGACATACTTGATAGACTTCCATGCAAACTCAAGAGCAGTCGCTTCTGTCTCTGTTGGCTGGCGTTTGGTCACCACTTGCCAATCAGCTGGGCTTTCTTTCACTACGTCTTGGTTTTGCACAAGGAGACCACCAACTACACCTGTATATTCTGCTTCCACTTCACTGGCTTCTTGAGCGTCAAATGGCAGGGCAAGGATACGCAAGTTTTTCTTTTTATTGGTCAAAATGGCTAGCGCCTCATCGGTATAGCTTGGTGCGATAATGATTTCAAGGAAAACGCCGTGCATCTTCTCAGCTGTCGCAGCATCCACCTCACGGTTAAGGACGACAATTCCACCAAAGATAGAAACTGGGTCAGACTCATAAGCGTAGTCCCAAGCTGTTTCGATATCATCAGCTTGACCAATTCCACATGGGTTCATGTGTTTGAGAGCCACAACGGTTGGACGGTCTTTAAAATCACGGATGATACGAATGGCCGCATCAGCGTCACGGATATTATTAAATGACAATTCTTTCCCGTTGAGCTGTTTCGCTGAAGCAATCGAGTAGTCAGTCGGCAAGGCTTTTTGGTAGAAGTCCGCGTCTTGTTGAGGGTTCTCACCGTAACGCATAGCTTGTTTGAGGTCATAAGTCAAGGTCAGTTTTTCAGGTTTGCGTTCTCCGACTTGAGCTGTGAAATACTCTGCAATCAAGGCATCATAAGCCGCTGTGTGACGGAAAACTTTTGCTGCTAAACGTTGACGCGTTTCGTAAGTCGTTTCACCATCGGCTGACAACTCGTCCAAAACCACTGTATAGTCAGCAGGGTCTACCACAACCGTCACGCTAGCATGGTTCTTCGCTGCTGAACGAAGCATAGAAGGCCCACCAATGTCAATATTCTCCACAGCATCAGCGTAAGTCACGTCTGGCTTGAGAATCGTTTCCTTGAATGGGTAAAGGTTAACCACCACAAGGTCGATGAGCTCAATCTGATTGTCCTTAGCCGCTTCTAGATGACTATCAAGGTCACGACGAGCAAGAAGACCCCCGTGGATATTTGGATGAAGGGTCTTAACACGACCGTCCATCATCTCTGGGAACCCAGTCACATCATCGATTGCAATGGTGTCCACCCCAGCATTATCAAGGGCAATCTTGGTCCCACCTGTTGAGATAATCTCCCAACCAAGTTTTTTGAGTTCTTGGGCAAATTCAACAATGCCCGCTTTGTCTGAGACGCTGATTAAGGCGCGTTTAGTCATGTTTGTTCCTTTCATCAATTATATTTTCGTTCCAGCTGGATCTACATACCAAAAATGCTCACTATTTCTTTTACATTCTAAAGCTGGCACTCTCTTAGTAATTTCTCTTTTTTTAAAATTTCCATTCTCGTCATAATGATCAACCCATTCATATGGCTTATTATAGTATTTCAATTTTCCACCACACTTTGGACAAGAGTCTATATGTAACCTTTCGATATTCAATCTCTTATTTACACCACTAATAGCATAATTAAATCTTAAAGGATAACGGGTTTGATTTTTAGTAATTCTTCGCAAAGAAAAAATGAAAACTGAAAAAATAAATAAACCTAAAAAAATAAATAAATAAATTTGCTTCCCTTGAACATCAGGAATATCCCCATTAAAAGAATTTTTAGCCCATTTTACAATCGGTTCAAAAAAGTTGTAAAGTGGTAATAAACTTCCTATTGAAGTGAAGAAACCAATCCAACTCAATACTGCCATTGTAATTGGACTTCTCCAAATAGGTTCAATATCGTATTCAGCAACTGATTGCTTGTCTTGAGGATTAATAATATTAATTGTTTGATTGCCACCTGCTAAATTTCCTGAACCAATATTATGCCCCCCATTAAAACTGCTACTATTATTTGTCATATTTTTCTCTATTTCCTCCATTCAATAAATCCAAGTTTTTACTGCCTTCTCCTAACTCCCAAGCTATCCAGCACCTCTGGATACAACTTATACTCTGCCTCATGAATCCGAGCTTCAAAACTGGCAATCGTATCATCAGCTAACCGTGGCACACGGACTTGTTTGATGACCTTTCCTGTATCCACACCTGAATCCACCCAGTGAATGGTAACACCACTCTCAGCAACGCCAGCATTCCAAGCATCTTCAATCCCATGAGCTCCTGGAAATTCTGGCAGGTAGGCTGGATGAATGTTGATAATTCGGCCCTCATAAGCTGCTAATAAAGTTGGCCCAACGATTTTCATGTAGCCTGCTAGACAAACCAAGTCAATCTGGTGCTCTTCCAAGAGTTCGACAAGGGCTGCTTCGTAGTCTGCCTTGTTGTCAAACTCCTTGAGTTCAAAAGCATAGGACAGAACGCCGAGCTTGTCTGCACGTTCGAGCACATAGGCGTCACGATGGTCTGAAAAGACAAACTCTACTGGAAATTGTTCCGCTATCACCTGAAAATTTGAGCCATTACCAGAGGCAAAAACCGCTATTTTTTTCATTTGATGATGACACTTTCGTTTTCTTTCTTGACGATACGACCAATTTCATAGACTGGTTCATCCAACAATTCCCTGACACGACTTACATTTTCAGGGCTAACTGCCAGCATAAGCCCCACACCCATATTGAAGATTTCAAACATTTCCTCATGTTTGATCTGACCGTATTTTTCAAGGACTTTGAAAATTGGAAGCACGGGAACCTTGTCTTCTTCAATCTCAGCAGCCAAGTCAGCTGCAAACATACGAGGGATATTTTCGATAAAGCCACCACCAGTGATGTGGGCAATACCGTTGATCAACTCTTCCTTGATGAGTGGCAAGACAGCCTTGACATAGATACGAGTCGGCTCAAGAAGAACTTCCTTGAGTTGCTTGCCTTCCAATTCTGGTAGGACTTCCTCACCTGTATAATCCGCAAAGACACAACGGACGAGAGAGTAACCATTGGAATGAATCCCACTTGAAGCAAGTCCGAGAAGAATATCTCCCTCTGCCACTTTTGAACCGTCAATGATTTGAGATTTTTCAGCCACACCAACCGCAAAACCAGCCAAGTCATAGTCATCTTCGCCGTACATGCCCGGCATTTCAGCCGTTTCCCCACCGATGAGGGCAGCACCAGCCTGCACACAGCCTTCTGCAACACCAGCGACTACTTGTTCTAGTTTAGCTGGTTCATTCTTCCCTGTCGCTACGTAGTCAAGGAAATAGAGGGGCTCCGCACCTGCAGCGATGATATCATTGACACACATGGCCACACAGTCCTGACCAATAGTATCGTGCTTGTCGTACTTAATAGCCAGCATGAGCTTAGTTCCGACACCATCAGTCCCTGAAATCAAGACAGGTTCTTTAACCCCAGTCTTTGAAAGGTCAAACATACCACCAAAACCACCAAGAGCTCCCATGACACCTGCACGCTCCGTACGAGCCACGTGCTTTTTGATTCGTTCAACAACTTCATAACCCGCTTCAACATCTACACCCGACTGGGCATAAGCATTTTTATTTGTCATTTTTATGTTCCTTTTCTTTGAGAAAGATTGCGACGTATTTTTAGATAAACAATTATTTTATCTAATACTCAATGAAAATCAAAGAGCAAACTAGGAAGCT
>NZ_CAJJIB010000009.1:0-11383 GCF_905187495.1 Streptococcus mitis
CAACCGTCTTATACAGAACCCGTTAGCACCCAAGGTACACAAGAGCCCGGCCATGAAGGCGAATCCCTTGTTCAATCAGAACTACCAGTTTACACAGGTCCTCAGGAGGGAGCTCCAGTTGAGCCAACAGTGCCAGAGTCTACAGAAGTTGTTAGCAGTAAGGGCACGCAAGAGCCCGGCCATGAGGGTGAAGCCTTAGTTCAACCCGTTCAGCCATCTTACACAGCCCCAATTAGTACCCAAGGTACGCAAGAGCCCGGTCACGAGGGCGAGGCTGCTGTAGCAGAGGCTCTTCCTGAACTGCCTTTGACAAGTAATCATCGTACAGTAACAGAAACCATTCCTCATGAAACTGAAGAAATTGAAGATGCGACTATCTTAAAAAATCACCGAGAAATTGCTCAGGAAGGAAAAGACGGTTTACGAACAATCGAGTATGAAGATTATCTCGTAGATGGTAAGGTAGAAGCTAGCAAGGAAATCTCACGTACAGAAGTAGAACCAACCAAAGAGATTGTCAAGGTTGGTAGTCTTGTTAAAACCAAACCAATAGTTGAAATTACTAATCTGGTTAAAGATGAGAGCAAAAAAGCAGTAGCAGTCAACTATCACCTGGATGACCCAACGTCTGCTCTTGTTAAGGCCAAGGCCCAAATTTACCAAAATGGAACATTGGTCAAAGAGGTGGACTTGAAAAATCCATCAGATCAACAAACGATTGATGGATTGGACTACTATACGTCATACAATCTTAAGACTTACCTGACCTATAATCTAGGACAATCTGATCAGGAAAGTACAGAAGTATCAACGAAAGATTTTCAGTTAGACTATAAAAAAATTGAAATCAAAGATGTGGATGAAGTGGGGCTCTATGGTAAGGAAGATGGTCACTACCGTCGTTATCTGAACTTATCAGAAGTACCAAGTGATTTGTCACCTTATTTTGTCAAAGTCAAATCAGACAAGATGAAGGAAATGCTGTTACCAGTTAGCTCTATTAAGGAAACAGATGATGGGAAATACAAGGTAACCGTTGCCTTCAATGAACTGGTTCAAGAAGAAGGTTCAACATATAAGGATAACTATAGCTTCACAATTGATAAGCAAAAGCTTGCCAAGGACGGTGTTTATACTTCCTTCAAGAAACTAATTGCTGCCATGCAAGGTAATCTCGCTGGAACCTTTAAACTTGGAGCTGATATGACAGCTGATGAAGTGGTCTTAGCTAAGGGGCAAAGTAGCTATGTGACAGGCACTTTCACTGGTAATCTTATCGGTGCGAGTGACGGACAGCCGTTTGCGATTTATGACCTTAAGACAGCCTTGTTTGATAACTTGACCAAGGCTACTGTGAAAGATATTGACCTTAAAGCAGTAGCGATTAAGAGTCAAGAAGACACAGCCAGCCTAGCAAAAGTGGCTACTAATAGTCAGATTAGTAATGTAGCTGTAGAAGGTCAATTATCAGGTAGTAAGTCAGTGGCAGGTTTGGTAGCGAAGGCTCAAGATACAGAGATAAGCAATAGTTCCTTTACAGGTAGCATTCAGGCCAAGCATACGGATACTTCTCCTTACTATGTGGGAGGTATAGCAGGGCTCCTATCTGGTAATAAGGCTAAGATTGATAAGGTAGCCGTTGATGCAAATATTTCTAGTAATGCCCGCAACAATGACCAATTTGCTGGAGGTATTGTAGGGAAAGTTCAAAGTGGTGCTTTGGTTTCTCATGCATTAGCAAGTGGAACCATCCTCAATACGACAACCTATCCACGTGTCGGAGGTATAGCAGGTTCTACATGGCAAAATGGCCGTATCCATCATGTCGTTAGCATGGTCAATACTGGAGATGGCTATGCCATCACAGGAGACCAGTACAGGGGAGCGGACATCAAAGATGCCAGCACTGCAGTAGAGAATAAGAAGGCAGATCTCTATGCGACCTCAATTACCCAAGACCAGGCCAAAGAAAAGGCCCAGTCATATGGGATGACAGTGACACTAAACGATACAGGTCAAACACTAAAGGACAATCAACGAAATGTGGACTATACTCAGTTAAGCCAAGGTCAAGCTAGTCGAAAAGTTGCTTATCACAATATCGAGAAATTGATGCCTTTCTATAATAAAGAGCTAGTGGTTCACTATGGAAATCAAGTTGATCCTACTGATAAGCTTTATACTACAGAACTGTTGGATGTCGTACCAATGAAGGACAATGACATCATCACAGATATTCAGGCCAATAAAGTAGCAATCAATAAGCTTATGTTGCATTTTGCTGATAATACAATCAGTTATCTAGATGTCACCTACAAAGAAGACTTCAAAAATACACAAATTGCAGAGTACAGCGTAGCAGGTAAACCCTTTATCTTTACGCCAGAGGCCTTTCTATCTGACTATACAAAAGTGACCAATCAGGTCCTAGCAGATTTGCAAGGGGTTGAATATGACTCAGAAGCCATGAGAAAAGTCCTTGGCATTGAGGCAGATGCTTCACTTGATCCACTATATTTGGATAAAGAATTTGAAAAAGTTAAGGCCAATATCGGTGAACATCTCCGTAAAGTGCTAGCCATGGACAAGTCTATCAATACGATGGGAGATAGTGTAGCAACCTACATCAGCGAGAAAATCAAGAACAACAAGGAAGCTTTCTTGCTTGGTTTGACCTACCTCAATCGCTGGTACAATATCAACTATGATCACATCAATACCAAGGACCTCAATACCTATAAGTTTGACTTTGATGGCAATAGCACAGCTTCAACCTTGGATACTATCATTGCACTAGGTCAGAGTGGTATGGAAAATCTCAAGGCATCAAATAATCCAAGTGCCTATGAAACAACCCTGGCCGCTGCAAAAGGTCGCAAGACAGTGACTGATTTACTAGAGTCTTACAGAAAACTCTTCCTACCAACCAAAACCAATAATGAATGGTTGAAGACAAATACCAAGGCCTATATCGTAGAGAGTAAATCAGCGATTCCAGAAGTGCGTGCCAAACAAGAGTCAGCAACACCAGATAGTAACTATACGCTGGGAGTCTATGACCGTATTACGGCACCAAGTTGGAAATTAAAAAATATGCTCCTACCGTTATTAACATTGCCAGAAGAAGATGTTTATGTGATTTCAAACCTTTCTACTTTGGCCTTTGGTGGCTACGAACGCTACCGTGACCGTGTTAATAATACAGTCTTGTTAGGAGAGGAATTGCGTCAGTATGTCCGTGTTAAGGTCGACCAGTCGGCTGAATGGCAACGAGACCACTACGATATCTGGTATCATCTCCTTTCACCAGAATACAAAGAAAAACTCTTCCGTTCAGTCATGGTTTCAGATGGATTTGGTATGAAAGATAGCAATAGTAATTATTACTGGGCTACCCTGTCTGATAAGGCCATTGATTCTATCTACAACTTCTTTGGACCAACTGGTAAGTGGTATGGGGAAAGTAAAGGAGCTGGAGCCTATGCCAATGGTTCTGAGGTTCACTATGTCAGCGACCGCTTGTTAGATCAGTACGGAACATCTGTCTATACCCATGAAATGGTTCATAATTCTGACGGACATATTTACTTTGAAGGAAAAGGTCGTCGCGAAGGATTGGGGGCAGAGTTATATGCCCTAGGATTGTTACAATCTGCTGACAACCTAGATAAGGATGCTATTGTCTTGAATACTCTCTATAAAGGGGATAAGGATTCACCAACTCGCTTGCATACTTATGATCCGACAAGCCGCTTCACATCAGCCGCAGCCTTGCAAGAGTATGTGCACGGTATGTACGATGTCTTGTACACCTTGGATGCTATGGAAGCCAATGCCATTTTAACTAAGTCAAATGATGTTAAGAAAAAATGGTTTAGAAAAATAGAGAATTTCTACATTGAGGACAAGTATCATAAACAAACTCATGCTGGAAACTCTGTTCGTCCATTGACAGATGCTGAAGTAAGTAAACTAACCAGTCTGGATGCCTTGATTGACAATGATATCATCAACCGTCGGGCTTACCGTGATAAGAGCGACTATACTCGTAATGGTTATCATCTGATCAGCATGTTCTCACCGATTTATGCTGCCCTCAGTAATCCAAAGGGTGCGCCTGGTGACATCATGTTTAGAAAGACAGCCTACGAATTGTTGGCAGAAAAAGGTTATCAAGATGGGTTCTTACCATATGTATCCAACCAATATGCAGAAGAAGCTAAACGAAACGGGGACATTACCTATTCAGATTGGCACGGAAAAGATGTGGGACTCATCACTGATAGTCTCGTCTTGAAAAATGTCTTTGCCAACCAATATGGTTCATGGGCTGATTTCAAGAAGGATATGTTTAATAAACGTATTCGCAAGCAAGACCAGTTGAAACCAATCACTATTCAGTATGAACTTGGTGTACCAAACAGCAGCAAGGAGATTACAATTCGTTCAGCTGCTCAAATGCAAGAACTCATCGATCAAGCAGTGGCAAAAGATGTGGCTAACATTGACCGTACGACAAGCCACGCTCCTGCAAGTTGGGTCCACTTATTAAAACAAAAAATCTACAATGCCTACCTACGTAGCACAGATGATTTCAGAGAATCGATTTATAAACAATAAGAAAACTCCCCCACGCTATCCTGTCTAATCCAGTCTATCTTGCAGATGGTCAGTCTTTGTGATAGAATAGCATAAAGTCCTTTTGAGGGGGAACTTGCTAGGAAATCCCCAAGCATTGTAACGGATGAACCACCCTCGCTTTTTTGTGAGGGTGGTTTTTCCTTTGTAAGCAGAAAATAAGAGAGAAAGAGTCTACATCATGTCGAGAATTGTCAGCATTCATCCAGCCAAGGAAATCCATCGCTATGGTTTTGAGAGTACCCAGGTCTATCGAGCTCGTATAGCACGACATCTGGGTTTGGAATATGTTCACCTTGTATCGAGCCCTCAGCTTCGTCCTGACTGGAAGAAAGACTTGGTTAAGTTAGGATTTTTAGAAAAGGAATTGCTCTGTGTTCCGCATAGTTTTTCAGATATAGGCCATGCAGACTTATCAGTGAAGCCAGAAAGTTTAACGCTAGCAGATGGAGATCAGGTTGAACTCAATGAGGATGGTTTTGTGGCCTCAGTTACCCTAGGAGATGGCTCGGGGAGATATTACTATACCAAGGGGCCCTTCTTGTTTGAAGATTTCAAGGAGAAGGAACTTCGTTGGTATCATGAAAATGGAGAACTGGCCCTGGAAGGACGCTTTATCAATCCCTTTAAAGAACCCTCTCCTGTAACCATCTTTTATCCAGAGTATATCTACCGCATAGGAGGAGAAATCCGTTCTGAAGAGGACTTGCTGGTTAAGTTCTTAGCCAAGTGGGCCCAGCAAACCGATCTCTTCATCCGTGACCAACAAATCGTTCCCAAACCCAGCCTCTGGCGTTATATGGAAAATACGGACAAAAATTACTATGAAGTTGTCCATGAAAATATCATGCGAGATTTACGTCTCGCCAATCTGCGCAAGACAAATAAATATCTAGTTGCCAGTGAAGTGTTGACTGATACTTTGGCGAAACAAGGGTATGATACCAAGTTTTTACCTCCAATGTTTACAGAAAAATTAGGTCAGCTAAGAAAAATCGGACCTGTTTTGGACTATTGCCTAGTGGGTCATATGGGAGAAGGCAAGAACGTTGAACTTGTCATTGAAGCCTTTATCGAACTCTACAAACGTGGCTTCAAGGCCCAGATTACCTTTTATGGTGGTTCAGAGGAACGTCTAGCAGAATTACAGAATCAATATGATCTTCCGCCAACCATTCACTTTAAAGGTATCGTTAACGAAGTGCCTTATCATCTGCACCAATGCTATTTGTCTGCAAGTTACACAGAGTTATTTGCCAATGCCTGTGTTGAAGCCTTGAGCCAAGGTTTGTTAGCCTTATTATCAGATGTGGAGATTGCCCATCGTTTCTATGCTGGTCAGTCCAATGCCATCAACTTATTTAAAACTAAATCAGAGTTGATTCAAAAGATAGAAGAGATGGAACAGCCTGATTTTTATCTATTAAATGAAAAAAATCTAGCCTTAGCTTCTCGCTATTCTCTGGAAAAAGTAGCTCAAAGCTACCGAGAGCTATTAGATAGGAACTTCTAGGATGTTGGGAATTCTAGTTACCCTATTGCTCTATTTCTGCTTGATTTCTTGGATTGCCTATCGGAAAAAAGGGAGCGAAGAGGACTATTATCAGATTAAGAAAGCTGTTCCTGTGACAGTTTTGGCCTTCTCAGTCTTTGCGACTTTGCTCAGTCCCATTTCCTTTCTGACTCTGGTGGGGAATGCCTATACAGGCAGGTCCTATCTCTGGTTTGCCCAATGTGGTATCTTTCTAGCCATTCCACTAGCTCATCGCTACTTTCTGCCCCTCTATCAAAAGGGCAACTATGAGACAGCCTATCATCTTTTAGAAGACAAGTTTCAATCGGCTGGCATTCGTTCACTGACCTCAGGTCTTTTTATCCTCTACCAGTTGGGGCGAATAGCAGTGGTGACCTACTTGTTGTCTCAGGCCTTAGCGCCCTTTATTCCTATCAATCAGCTGGTCTTGTCAGGTTTACTCCTTCTTTTGACGGTCTATTATCTGGCAAGGGGTGGTCTCTTGGTTGTGCTGTGGACGGACTTCTTTCAGGGCTTGGTCCTACTGGTTATATTGGCCCTCTTTCTACCAAGGATTGCCCAATCAGGCCTCGTCATGAATAGCAGTCAGCAACTATCTCGCTTCGTAGAGACGCTGGATGGTCAAACGATTTTTATCTTAGTTGCAGGAGCAGGTTTTAGTAGCTTGTTTTCCTACGTTTCCTCGCAGGATATCGTCCAACGTTTTAATAGCAAAATGGGGCGTCAGAAGATTGGAAAAATCTTATGGTTACAGGGACTTTTGTCCTTTGGAATTGCTAGTTTACTGTATCTGATTGGCTGCTTGATTCGTCAGGAAAATTTTGCTACCACATCGACCAATCCTGTTCTCATTGCTTACGCTCGGGAAGGTCTGGCACCTTGGTTTGGTAGTTTCATCATGCTGGCTCTCTTGGCAGCAGGCCAATCCACAGTTTCATCCAGTATGAATGCGATCGTGACCTGCTTGAAGTTGGATTTTGCTTGGTCAAAGATTCGCTGGTCGCCAAGTATTCTATCCTTTGTCTTAGCAGGTCTGTCCTGGCTCCTCTGCCTCTTGCTCATGAATGCAGAAATCTACTCCATCTACGAATGGATTAACGGCTTTATGGGCTTGACACTAGGTGTGATTGGCGGTTTGTACCTCTTGGTCTTACTCCTCAAAAGACCGAGTTTACAGTTAGCCAAAATCTATCTGGTCTTTAGTCTAGGAGCCTTGGTTCTCTATCATTACAGTGGCCTTTTTGTCAACCCCAATCCCTGGTTAAATAGCATCATTACTACTTTATCTGCTCTTTTTATCTCATTTCTAGGAAGACTATATGAAAGCAACATCTAAACCCATAGCCGTCATTTTGATTCGTTCGGGTTCACGCGGCTTAGTGGATAAAAATATCAAACCGCTTGCAGGCAAACCTTTGGTTTTCTATACTATCGAAGTCGCTCTAGCCTCCAAGTTATTTAGTGACATCTGGGTCTCCTCAGACTCACTCGACTATCTAGAACTCTGTCGTCAAGCCTATCCAGAGATTTGTTGTGTCCATAGACCAAAAGAGTTGGCCCTATCCACAACCTCTAGTTTAGAAACCTTACGCGACTTTTTACAGCCCTTTGAGGAAGAGCAGGTCTTTGTGAATCTACAGGTGACTTCACCTCTTAGAGAGGTAGAGCACCTCATCGAATCCTATCAGCTCTACTGTCAGTCTGGTGCCGACCATTTGATTTCCTGTGTTAAGGCGGACAAGAGTCGTAGTCTTTTCTTGCAGCTAGGGGAGTCAGCTTTTATCCGTCCACCTCAAGTTTCCAAGCACTATGCTCGGCAGAAAGAGCCTGTCTATTACTATCCTAACGGTAGTATCTGGATTTCTCGCAAGGACCTTTACCTACGAGATGAGACCTTTTACACGGATAAGACAGTAGCCTATGAAATGCCCAAACTCTATTCTTATGATATCGACGATGCCTTGGACTTTGAAGTCGTTGAGACCTTGTTGAAACATCACCACCTAGGAGAATCAAAGAGATGAAACACCTCATCATTGCCACAACGCCCTTACAGGCTAAAATAGCTCAGCATATCAAGAGCCTCTATCCTGATCAGGACTTTGTTAGCCTTTATGTCAGTCCTGTCAAAAATGTCCGACAGGAGCATTATGCCAAGGATTTTGACCATGTTCACTATCCTCAGACGGCAGAGGACTTGGCTCAGATTTGTCAGGAGCTGGCTGGCGACTATGACACCATTTTTTATGCTAGTTTTGATAATAGCTTGATTCTGGACTTGGTTGCTAGTTCAAACTACCGGCACCTCATGAGTTTCGATGATGGCTATGCGGATATTTATCCCTTGGGTATGTATGCTTGGCCTCTTCAGCCCAGTCAGGTGGGCTCTTTAGGCTTGACCAGAGATGACTTGATTGAGCGAACGGAAAAGCACTATACCCTCTATCGCAGTGACTACCATGTCGTGGCTAGAGAAAAGCTGGTTTATCTGGAGCATTTTTTTGACCTGTCCCAAGCACCCGTTTCAAATGGCAAGACGGTCAAGGTTTTGCTGGGACAAAAGTTCTCTGAAGAGGACGACCAGATCTCCATCCGCTTTATCAGCACTTATGCCAAGGCCTTGGCAATTGACCTCTATCTACCCCATCCCAAGGAAACCTTCACTATCCCTGATGTGACCTACTTGGAGACGGAGTTGATCTTTGAAGATGTTCTAGCCCAACTCTTTCAAGAATACGAGTTCGTTCATGTCTATCATTTTACCTCATCCGTCAGCCTGCACCTTAAAGACCTGCCCCATGTGACCATCACAGGTATTTCTCTCCCCTACTATGAGGACCGTCAAAAAGAATTGCGACGATTAGGTTGTCAGTTTGAAATAGTTTCACTTGGCTGGTAGTATAAATGTATATTTTTAAATATGTAAATCCATACATCTGTATGGATTTTTTATATATAAATATAGCGAAAAACTATAGTTTGAATGATCAAAAAGTATTGAGATTATTTGTATAGGGGGTTTTAAAGTGTTAAAATAGAAGTGTCGGGTTTTCAGGTTTATCAATTGTTATGGCTATAATAATATAATAATCTTTGAAAATCATACAAAAAAATAAAGATAAAGGATGCTAAGGATGTTTATAAATAAAAAGGAAAAATTTTCCATCCGTAAGTTTAAAGACGGTCGTTCAGACTCAGTCAAAATCGGTACAGTTGCTCTGATTGTTGGTGCAGCCCTTGCAATGGCAGCTGGAACGCAGACCGTTGAAGCGGCAATGACAGAAAACAGCGATAACACAACAACGATTTCAAATGATAAGGGTTCAGTAGTTGTAGAAACAGCTAATATTGAGGATCCAAATAATGGTAAGAACTTTGATACTAATCCAACTGAAAGTGATACAAAAACAATCACTAAAACTGGAAAAGTAGATTACAAATATGTAACTGCTGAAGGAAATACTGTATTAGAAGAAAACAAAAACCAAAACTCTGGTGCTGATAAAACTATCGAAACAACATATGATGTATACGGTAAATCAGGAGAAGTTTTCAAAGGAACTACAGGTGGGGATGCAGAAGATAGCGACTTAAACGACGCTAAAGAAAATGGTAAGAAAGAAACTATCGAAAAAGATGGGAAAACTTACCACCTAATCGGAGAACCTAAGGTTGAAACTACTGGAGATGGTGGAGGAGTATACTCTGATACAACTCTAGGTGATGTTACTGCAAAATTGACTCCAGAAGGATTAAGTAATGCAGAAGGTAAAATCACTTATGACACTGTGAAAGCTGGTGGAAAAGCCTGGATTGTTGAACAAACAGGAAAAGGAACATATGGTAAATATGTGCAAGCTGATTCAGGTGCAATCACTTCTGACGATAAAATGATTGAAGCCTTCAAGTCTGGTGAAGCGGCAGCAAAAGACTTCAATTCAGCGAATGTAACTGCTGATGGTGGAATCAAAGAAGGAGACTACGTTTTCGTTCTTGAGAAAAATACTTATGTAACAGTTAACTCTGGGGATGTTACTTTATCAGCTTATATACCTTTATCGCCTAAGGACAATGTAGCTGATGACCTTTCGGATTCGGGACAGGGGGATGGTGCAAGTCTAGATAGAACATATGCAATGGTTCAAAAATTTAAAGCTGCGCCAGATACTTTAACAGGAGAAAGGAACAAAACTACTGTAAAAGGGTATCTTGCTTATCTTCAAGAAAAAGGATTAGAAGATAACATTCTTAATTTTAAACGATATTTTGCTGTGGGGCTAGACGCAAAAACTGGTGTTAAAGGCGCTATAGCAGTTGATAATGGAGACCAAGTTGATGCTAAAAGAAGACCGACATCGGATGTAACTGCGGATTATTCAGAGGTTTATGAATCTGGAACAAGTGCTATAAGTGGTGGTGATTTTACTCTTAACCTTAGTGGTCCTCAAGCGGAATATGAAACTTACACTTACCGCGATGAAATCACTCCACTTCGTGCCTACCGTTTAGCAAGTGGTACTACAACAATCACTTACACTTATGCCGAAGAAAAAACTCGTGAAGTCGAGAAAAAAGGTTCTGTAGTCGTTAACTACCAAACAGCAGACGGAGTAGAATTGAAAGCTCCTTACACTGATACTCCTGAAACAGTAGCTGAAGTAGTAACTGAGCATTACTATGTAAATGCTGATGGGCAAGAAGTAGTTGTAGAAGATAAGACTGTTAGAACTCCTAAAAACGTAGCCTACAACACTAAAGAAAACGAAACTGAAAAACCTCAAAAACTTACAGATGCACAAGGAAATGTTTACTACCTAAACGAAGCAAACACAAAAACATCTGTAAATGATACAGAAACAACATCACCAGCTGAAGAAGGTACAGTAGTAGAAGGTGTTACAAAAGTAACTTACATCTATGAAAAAGCTGGATCAGTAATCGTTAACTACAAAACTGAAGATGGAACTCCACTTACAGGAATAGTAGTTGGAGATGAAAGCAAAACTGTAGCTTCAGGTACGAAAGATGTTGATAACGGTAAACCAGGTACAGAGTACAACACTGCAGATAACGGAATGAAACCAGAACGTATTAAAACTGCGGAAGGAAAAGTTTACCAACTGGTTCCAGAATCAACTGAAGGTGAACCAGAAGGTGAAGTAGAATCAGGTGTAACTAAAGAAGTAACATACGTTTATAAAGAAGTTAAAG
>NZ_CAJJIB010000010.1:0-107881 GCF_905187495.1 Streptococcus mitis
GGGGGGGGTAATTGTTCAATAAAGGTAAATATAAATACGCTTTTTGTAAATAAGGTAAATAGCATGCTATACTGTAACCGTAAACAATAAAAATTTAAAGGAGATTTTTGATGAAAAAATACATTTTACTCGCTTCTGCTGTTTTAGCGGTGGGTCTTGCTACTACAACAAGTGATACAAATCCTTTCTTTGTATCAACAGTTAGAGCGGATGAACAAACGCTGACTACAGCTGCAAAATACTATATTCTTGTTCCGAAGGATTCAGAAGTCTTTAAAAATTGGAAGGGAACTGTCAATCGTCCTATTATTTCTGCTACAAAAACTACTCCAGAATTATCTTATTTCGAAGAATCTGATCGCAACTATATAGCTAATGAGAATAAATCTGGTGCAAATTACATAGAGTGGAAGGGGACTGTAGAAGAGTTTAAAGATGCTGTTAAGAAGCTGACTGGTAAAACAACAGCTGCCTCAATTCCAAAGACTTCTAACCAATCAACAACAAGTCAAAAAGATGGCTGGTCGGGTTCGTCCTACTACCAAAATGGTACTAAAGTTACCAGTAAGTGGATTTTCGATAAGAACTATAATTCCTACTTCTACCTAGATGCTTCAGGTAATTATGTTCAAAATGCATGGGAAGGTGATTACTATCTTAAGTCAGGTGGCTACATGGCTAAGAAGGAGTGGATCTATGATAAGAACTATGGAGCTTATTATTACTTAACCTCAGATGGCTACTATGCCCGCAATACTTGGGTGGGCAACTATTATCTCAAGTCAAATGGTAAGATGGCTAAAGGTGAATGGATCTATGATAACAACTACAAATCCTATTACTATTTGACATCAGAAGGTAGTTATGCTCGCAACACTTGGTCAGGTAACTATTATTTGAAGTCAAATGGTAAGATGGCTAAGGGTGAGTGGATTTATGACAATAACTACAGTTCTTACTATTACTTAACATCAGAAGGTAGCTATGCTCGTAATACTTGGGTAGGCGACTATTATCTCAAGTCAAACGGTAAGATGGCAGTGAATGAACGTACCCCAGATGGTTATCAAGTTGATGGCTCAGGCAAGTGGAATCGCTCTCAGGGAACGACTTCTACAGCTAGCAGTTCACAAGCAACATCATTAGGCATAAGCCTTTACCATGTCAATGATGCTATGACTTATATCGATATCGCTCTACCTAGTACTCCATCTTCATCTTATAAAGTAGACTATGATTTTGCCTTAGTTGATGCAAATACAGGTTCAGTTTCTACACAAACTCAGTTTACTGTGACCTATAATCCAAGTCTACGTGCCTTTCAAACTCGTCACTTCTTTAGTGCCACTCCAGATGGAAGTTATCGCTTTGTTATCAAAGGAAAAGGACAAGATGGCAAGATATACGATGGACAATCTGTTGTCTTTCGTGTAAAGAATCATCGTTTTGTCGGATAGATAAATGTTGCGCTTTAAACAAATAAAGATTAAAAAATAAAGGAAATGAATAACATGAACAAAAAGAAATTATTAGTATGTGCTTTGGCACTTTCAACAGTCGGAGTATTGTCAAATATTGACACAGCAGGAGTTCTCCCTTTTTCAGTGAAAACAGTGCATGCGGAAATTACTCGTATCGAGAATCATGAGGTAAAATCTAAGATTACACCAGGTTCAGAAAATAAAAGTATCTATGTAGATATGACTGTTGAAAATGTACCTGTAAAATATTCTGTATATATATATGCAGATATTGTAAATGCAAAGACAGGTCAAATCCCTAGAAAAGATACTTTCAATCAAGGATTTGATAAATCATCTGTTCCGATTACAAAGCAAGATTGGACTAATTTTGCAAATGTTCCAGATGGTGAATATTACTTACAATTTCATGGAGAAAGTAAAGAAGGAGATACCTTGCATAAGTTTAGTGGTAAATCAGTAATATTTACCGTTAAAGATGGAAAATATGTCAATCCTCTAGACTCTTCGACTCCTAAAGAAACGGAAAAACCAACAGCTACTGAAACTCCAAAACAATCTACTAACTCTAACTCAGGTCAGACTGGCTGGTCAGGTTCTTCTTACTACAAAGCTGGTGTGAAAGTGATCAATCAATGGGTGTTTGATGTTCAGTACAATTCATACTTCTACCTAAATGCTTCAGGTAACTTTGTTCAAAATGCTTGGTCAGGCAACTACTACCTCAAATCAGGTGGCTACATGGCTAAGAGCGAGTGGATTTACGATAAAAACTATAGTTCATACTATTATCTAACATCAGAAGGTAGCTATGCGCGTAACACTTGGGTAGGTAGCTATTACCTCAAATCAAATGGTAAAATGGCTAAGAGCGAATGGGTCTATGATAGCAGCTATAGCTCTTACTATTACCTAACATCAGAAGGCAGCTATGCTCGTAATCAATGGGTAGGTGACTACTATCTCAAGTCAAATGGTAAGATGGCAGTCAACGAACGTACCCCAGATGGCTACAAAGTAGATGCATCAGGTAAGTGGGTACGCTAGAATTATAGTTTGTGAGAAATGGCCTATGATAAATAAATAGAAATGAAAAATAATTTGCGAATAGGCAACATTTTGAATACAATAAAAATAGCGAAAGGAATTGGCACAGGCTGATTCCTTTCTCTTAGATAAGGGAGCAATATAGTAATATGAAAAAGTTATTATTAGCCACAACACTTTCACTGACACTAGTTCTAGGAGGGTGTCAGCATCTACCTTGGAACAAAACTATTGAACCAGCATCCGAGGAAGTAGCAACTCCAGAGATAGATTACAGCAAATATAACAAGGTTTTAGATGACTACGAAAAAGTAGCGAAAGGCACCTTGCCGACCGGTATGGAGGTCAATCCTCTGGCTAGTCAAGTGAAGTCTTCTCAAGGTTTTTACACAGATGTGGTTTACCACAAGACAGATTTGAATAACGACGGAGTGGATGAACTCTTGCTTGCTCTTGAAATGAAGAGTGGTGAAAAGAGTTTACTCGATATCCGTACTCTGAAAGATGGAAAGGTAATCCGTCTGACCAATCAAGAAAATCGTTTAGACCAGATTGGTGAGAGAATGACAGTCGGTATTTTGCCAGATAATTCTCTACTTTATCGTGGGGCTGGTACAGCAACGAGTCACATTTATGCCCACTATCAATTTAGTGAAGATGGACAGTCTTTGGTAAAAGCTAAGGAAGCACAAGAACTAGCAGATTTGGGGGTCGGTTCGCCCATTTCTCTAGAGACTTTAAGTTGGAAGTCTGTTTCTGATAAACTTCCTGGAGGGGCAAGTGCAGACAAGGGTACGGCAGAAACTAAACCAACCGTTGATTACAGTCCATATAACAGTATTTTGAAGGATTATGAATTTATTTTAGACCATAAGTCAGAGGTTAAGGATAACATCAATCCAACTGCTAATATCTATGCAGGGATGGCAGAACGCAGTCAAGCCTTTACCTATGCAATGGTTGATATGGACAAAAATGGCATTGATGAATTGATTGTCTCTTCGAAAAATGGTAGTGAGATTTTAGATATTTTTACACTCAAAGATCAGAAAGTCATTCGCCTCACCAATGCTGAAAATAAAATGCAGATGCTTGGAACACGCTTTAAGGCCTATCTCCTAGAAGATGGGAAGCTTTATACCCAGTGGAACCCGTTCGCAGGAGATCCACAAACCATTCATACCATTTGGAAGTTGAATAGTAGTGGGGAGAAGCTAGAGAAGGTTAAAGAAGCTAAGACAGAGGATGAAGTCAGTCCAGGTGCTCGAATGAATCTATCTAGCCTGACTTGGAAATCTGTAACAGAAAAATTTGTTGCAACAGCATCTTCAACTAGCAAAACAGCTTCAGGGAAAATGGATATAAACGCCATCAAAAATGGAGATTTTTCTAGTATTGAGGGAAGATGGAGTACAGGAAATGGGGGACAGGATCTAGTTTTTAGTAAAAATGGCTTAATAGAACCAGCAGAATTTTATGTGGATATCAATGATGCTGTTTTTAAAGATGGATATATAATTACAAGTTATAAAGCTCCAACTATTAGGGCGCAACTCGATATGATTCCTGCTGGAGTGGTTATTCCGACAGTTACTGAGCCAAATTTTGTAGAAGATGCATCTGATACTAGTAGAGACCGAATGATTATTCACCAAGCACCTCACGCACATGGGAATGCTCAATCCTTCTTCTACAAAGTCAAATAAGAATTTTTTAAAACACATTGACAAAAGCCAACATTTTTTGTAAAATAAGAATCAATTAAATACCAACACCGAATGAAGTTTAATAGAAGTGGGGAATCGTTTGATTTTCCATGACTGTAAATGGACGGAACTCTGGAGAGACCGTAAAGGCACCGAAGGGGCAAGGCAGGCAACTGCTCAAACTCTCAGGTAAAAGGACAGAGCTAGGATAGACCGCTTTTTAGCATTTATCTAAGCATTCCAGAGTACATGTATCTTACATGTGCTCTTTCTTTTGGGGTTGAAAATATAGGAGAAGGAAATGTTAGAATTGCTTAAATCAATCGATGCTTTTGCTTGGGGCCCCCCCCTCTTGATTCTCTTGGTCGGAACAGGGATTTACCTAACTGCCCGTCTAGGTCTCTTGCAGGTTTTGCGGTTGCCCAAGGCCTTTCAGCTTATTTTTACCAAGGATAAGGGGCATGGCGATGTATCCAGTTTTGCGGCACTATGTACAGCCCTAGCAGCGACAGTTGGTACGGGAAATATTATCGGGGTGGCGACGGCTATCAAGGTCGGTGGCCCAGGAGCCCTCTTTTGGATGTGGATGGCGGCTTTCTTTGGGATGGCTACCAAGTATGCGGAAGGCCTACTAGCTATCAAATACCGTACCAAGGACGACCATGGTGCAGTGGCGGGAGGTCCCATGCACTATATTCTTCTAGGGATGGGAGAAAAGTGGCGTCCCCTTGCCATCTTCTTTGCCCTGGCAGGTGTGTTAGTAGCTTTATTGGGAATCGGGACCTTCACTCAAGTTAACTCGATTACAGAATCTATCCAAAATACAACAACAATTTCGCCAGCCATCACTGCTCTTGTATTGTCAGTATTTGTAGCGATTGCAGTCTTTGGTGGCCTCAAGTCCATTTCTAAGGTTTCAACTACAGTTGTTCCTTTTATGGCCATCATCTATATTTTGGGAACTCTTACAGTTATTTTCTTTAATATTGGGAAAATCCCTGCCACAATCGCTTTAATCTTGACATCAGCATTTAGTCCTGTTGCTGTGGTAGGTGGATTTGCAGGTGCTAGCATTCGAATGGCTATTCAAAATGGTGTAGCGCGTGGTGTGTTCTCAAACGAATCTGGTCTGGGTTCGGCTCCCATTGCAGCGGCTGCGGCTAAGACAAATGAACCAGTAGAGCAAGGTTTGATTTCCATGACAGGAACCTTTATTGACACCCTTATTATCTGTACCTTGACTGGTTTAACCATCTTGGTGACTGGTGTTTGGAGTGGTGATTTGAATGGAGTTGCCTTGACTCAGTCAGCCTTCTCAACAGTCTTTTCACACTTTGGACCTGCTCTCTTGACCATCTTCCTTGTGCTTTTTGCCTTTACAACGATTCTAGGTTGGAACTATTATGGAGAACGCTGTTTCGAGTTTCTCTTTGGGGTTCGTTTTATCTGGCTCTACCGTGTGGTTTTTGTACTCATGGTCTTGCTGGGAGGATTCATCGAGTTGGATATGGTTTGGATTATCGCAGATATTGTCAATGCTTTGATGGCTCTACCAAACTTGATTGCCCTCTTAGTTTTATCTCCAGTTGTTATTGCTGAGACTAAAAAGTATTTTAAAAAATAATGAAATCACACAGCTCGTGTGATTTTTTGCTTTCATAAAAAATTTCTATCAGTGCAATTTAAAATATATATTATGCAAGGTATAGAATCTGTGATAGACTAGACTTCAACAACATGAAAAGAGGTTTTATGATGATAACATTTACCATCCATACAGTAGAATCAGCACCAGCAGAAGTGAAAGAAGTTCTTGAAACAGTAGAAAAAGATAACAATGGCTATATTCCCAACCTAATCGGTCTCTTGGCTAATGCACCTACCGCCTTAGAAGCCTACAGAACTGTCGGAGCCATCAACCGTCGCAATAGCCTGACACCAGTTGAGCGTGAAGTGGTGCAAATCACGGCAGCTGTAACTAATGGTTGTGCTTTCTGCGTGGCAGGTCACACAGCCTTTTCCATCAAACAAATCCAGATGAATGATGACCTTCTGCAAGCCCTTCGCAATCGTACTCCAATTGAAACAGATCCTAAATTGGACACCCTAGCTAAGTTTACCTTGGCAGTTATCAATACCAAGGGTCGTGTAGGAGATGAAGCCTTGGCTGAGTTTCTAGAAGCTGGATACACCCAACAAAATGCTTTGGATGTGGTTCTTGGTGTCAGCCTAGCAAGCCTCTGTAACTATGCCAACAACCTAGCTAATACCCCAATTAATCCAGAATTGCAACCTTATGCCTAATTCATATCTGAGTAAAATGAAGTCTGAAATCAACGGACTTCGTTTTTTATCTCCTCATTTAAGCGCTTTTATGCTATACTGAAACTAACATGATTATTGGAGGTTAGGATGAAAAAACTCCCTTTGGTATTTTCTGGTTGTTTGCTAGGTTTGGCAGGAGCTGGAAATCTTATTTTAGATACGTTGCCGGTTCTGTCCTATCTATTGAGTCTGACAGGTTTGGTTTTGTGGCTCTTTTTTCTGCTTCTTCATCTCTTTAATTGGAAAGAAACAAAGCAAGAATTGACCAAGCCTCCTCTTTTGTCAGGAATGGCGACCTTTCCCATGGCTGGGATGATTTTATCGACTTATGTCTTTCGAGTCTTCCCTCATTTCCCTTTGGTAGCGCAAGGACTTTGGTGGTTTTCATTTCTCTTGGATTTGTTCTTGATTGCTGGTTTCACCATTAAATTTGCCTATCCGGGTCAGAGGGTTCATGCGACTCCTAGCTGGACGGTTCTCTATGTAGGGATAGCAGTAGCAGCCTTGACCTATCCTCTTGTAGGTATCATCGAAATTGCCTATGCGACCTTGAGTTTTGGATTTCTCTTGACCTTCTATCTCTACCCGCTTATTTATAGCGATTTAAAGAAACATCCGCTCCCACTAGCCTTGCTTGGGCAAGAAGGAATCTACTGTGCTCCCTTCTCTCTACTCTTGGCGTCCCTGGTTCGAGTTGGAGGAGCTAGCCTACCGACTTGGCTCTTGATTGTCATGATTTTGGCTTCCCAATCCTTCTTTTTCTTTGTTTTAACTCGTCTGCCCAATATTTTAAAACAAGGTTTTCAACCAGCCTTCTCAGCACTCACCTTCCCAACCATTATCACAGCTACTTCGCTTAAGATGGCTCAGGGAATCTTGAAACTTCCATTTTTGGATTATTTGGTACTGGTTGAAACTATTATATGCCTCACTATTTTATTATTTGTATTAGGTGCTTATCTAATTTGGTTACGAAAAAAGGTCTAGCTAGAAATAGCTAGGCCTTATTTTTATGGTTTGATAACTTCAGCGCCACCCATGTATGGACGAAGAACTTCTGGGATGGTCACAGAACCATCTGCATTTTGGTAGTTTTCAAGAATAGCAGCCACTGTACGTCCAACTGCAAGTCCAGAACCGTTCAAGGTATGGAGCAATTTTACCTTGCCATCTGCTTCATCACGGTAACGGATTTGGGCACGACGGGCTTGGAAATCTTCTGTGTTTGAACAGCTTGAGATTTCACGGTAGGTATTTTGTGCTGGAATCCAAACTTCCAAGTCGTAAGTCTTGGCAGCTGAGAAGCCCATATCTCCAGTAGAGAGAGCAACGACACGGTATGGAAGGTTAAGTTTTTGAAGGATATTTTCAGCGTTGGCTGTCATTTTTTCCAATTCTTCGTAAGATTCTTCTGGCTTGGCAAATTTGACCATTTCAACCTTGTGGAATTGGTGCAAACGAATCAAGCCACGAGTATCACGGCCAGCTGAACCAGCCTCAGAACGAAATGAAGGACTCATAGCAGTGAAGTAGATTGGCAGGTCTTTACCGTCCAGGATTTCATCACGGTAGTAGTTTGTTAGAGGAACTTCAGCTGTAGGAATGAGGACGTAATTGCTGTCGCTCAATTCAAAAGTGTCTTCCTTGAATTTTGGATATTGACCAGTACCAAACATAGAATCGTGGTTAACCATGTAAGGTGTGATGACTTCTGTATAGCCTTCTTTTCCATGTTCATCCAACATAAAGTTGTAGATAGCACGTTCCAAACGAGCACCGAGACCTTTATAGAAGAGGAAACGAGCGCCTGTTACCTTACCACCGCGTTCCCAGTCAAGGATACCAAGATCTTCACCAAGATCCCAGTGAGCTTTTGGTTCGAAGTCAAACTCGCGTGGAGTGCCCCAACGACGAACTTCCACATTGTCATCTTCGTCAGCCCCAACAGGAACGCTATCAGCTGGAATATTTGGAAGAGTAGTGGTAAATTCTGTCAATTTAGCATCGATTTCTGCCAATCCAGCATCCAAGGCTTTGACTTCAGCAGATAGAGTTTGCATAGCAGCAATCTTGTCATCTGCATTTTCCTTATTGCGCTTAGCTTGGGCAATCTCAGCAGAAACTGTGTTACGTTCTGCTTTGAGAGTTTCAACCTTGACCAAGATGTCACGACGTTTAGCATCGATTTCTTTCATCTCGTTTAAGACAGCAGCATCTACACCACGTGTAGCCAATTTTTCTGCGACAGCATCAAAGTCTGTACGAATACGTTTGATATCTAACATAAGAACTCCTTTATGAAAAAAGCACACCTGACAAAGCGTTGGAGTGGCAGGGCCACGGTTCCATCCAACTTCACAGGTGTGCACTTGATTGTGTATGCAATTGTTACTAACGGTAGAATTTCACCTATCCCTCCTATCTGCTCGCAGCACCCGCAGACTTTCTGAAAGAAGAAGATAACTTACTTATCCGTTGCTATGATTATACTAAAGTTTCTACTTTTTTGCAAATAGATTTTTAAATTTTTGACCAATGGTTTGAATCAGGGTTGGAAGCTTGACGACCTTGTCATTGCCCAGTTTTTCACGAGCAATTTTGAGAATGGCACCTGAGTCTTTTGAAGCAAAGAGGAATTTTCCTCTGTCTGTAAAGACTTCGAAGTGGCGACTGATTTTGCGACCAGTAACATTAGCTCCAATTTGGTTGATATGGCTCCAAGGAATCTGGATAAATTGTTCAACATTGACATCGGGGTAAAATTCCAAAGCCTGATCTCCGACAAGGAATTTCCCAACTTTCCCAGCTATAGAGAGGTAGGAGGTGCCTGTCGTATTGAGGAGCACTGTTTTGTTAAGTGATTGAGCCATGCTTAGTCTTCCTTACTTTCACCGAAAAAGGCATTGTAGAGGGCTTTAATAGCTGCTTTCTCTTGGTCCTTATGGACAACAAACATGATAGATACTTCACTAGAACCTTGAGACATCATCTGGATGTTGATCTTATTTTCAGATAGAGCACGTGTCGCAGTAGCAGTTACTCCGATATGGCTCTTCATCTTTTCTCCAACAATCATAATAATTGAAAGGTCGTGCTCGATTTCTGCATGGTCTACTTCAGCCTTTTGAACCAACTGACGAAGGATTTCTTCTTCCTTGATAGGAGTTAGTTCGCGAGAACGGAGGATGATTGAAAGATCGTCGATACCTGTTGGCATATGTTCCCAACCGATGTTAAGATCTTCAAGGATTTGAAGAACCTTGCGTCCAAATCCAACCTCACGGTTCATGAGGTATTTCGACATATTAATGCTGACAAAGCCAGAGTCACCAGCAATTCCCACTACTGGGAACTTGTCACTACTATGTTTTAGAACGATACGAGTACCTGGGTGGTCAGGGTTGTTGGTATTCTTGATAACGAGAGGAATTTTTCCACGGTAGGCAGGTAGAAGGGCTTCGTCATGAAGGACTGAGAAGCCTGCATAGGCCAACTCACGCATTTCACGGTAGGTCAACTCTGGGATAGAGTGTGGTTGGTGAATGATTCCTGGGTGAGCCGCAAAGATACCATCAACATCCGTAAAGTTTTCATAGAGGTCTGCCTTAACACCGGCAGCAATGATAGAACCTGTAATGTCTGATCCTCCACGTGAGAAGGTACAGATTTGATTTTCCTTGGTAACTCCAAAGAAACCAGGAATGACAAGAACTTCATTTGTATTTGTCAATTCTTCAATCTTGTCATAACTTGATGGAATGATGCGAGCGTGACCAGGTTCACTTGTGACCACAATACCAGCTTCTCTAGGGTGCACATAGCGTGCATCGATCCCGTTTTGATTAAAGTAGGCAGCAATCAATTTAGCATTGTTATTTTCACCAGCTGCTAGGAAAGTGTCGTAGAGAAATTCGTTTTCTTCGATAGGAAGAGTAGCTAAGGCACGAATGCTTTTAGAAATTTTTTCTAGCACAGCTGGTTTAAGACCTAGTTCACTAACCATAGCAGCATAGCGGTCGATAATCCAGTTTTGACTCTTACTAATATCGTTACCAGCAACATAGTCGCGGTAGTATTTAATCAAGGCATCCGTAACCTTAGTATCTTCAGCATTGCGTTTACCAGGCGCAGAAACGACTACAAAACGACGCTCTGAATCGCTTTTTACGATGTTTAAAACTTTTTCTAATTGACTAGCAGAGGCAAGAGAGCTACCTCCAAATTTAACAACCTTCATAAGAACTCCTAAAGTAAGTATTTTATACGATTATAGCAGAAAGAAAGCCTTTTTTCAATGAAGAAAATAAGATGCTTTCTAGGATAAAGCGATTCTTTATAATCGGCTGAGACACTTTCAGTTGATTTTTTCTTGCTTTCTGATTTTAAAAAAGATATACTTTGAAAATAGAATAATTTAAACTGCTTATAAAATAAAAAGGAGTCCTGATGGAACACATTATTTATCAGCTTGAAGAGGATTTGGCAATCCTTACCTTGAATCGTCCTGAGGTCGCAAATGGTTTTCATATTCCTATGTGTGAGGAGATTTTAGAAGCTCTGACTTTGGCAGAAGAGGATCCGGCTGTGCATTTTGTCTTAATCAACGCGAATGGCAAAGTCTTTTCAGTTGGGGGAGATTTGGTTGAGATGAAGCGAGCAGTCGATGAGGATGATATTCCATCATTGACAAAAATCGCAGAATTGGTCAATACTATTTCTTATAAAATCAAGCAAATTGCTAAACCTGTCTTGATGGAGGTTGATGGGGCTGTTGCAGGTGCCGCAGCGAATATGGCTGTTGCTGCAGATTTCTGTCTGGCAACGGATAAGGCTAAATTTATCCAAGCTTTTGTTGGAGTTGGTTTGGCTCCGGATGCAGGAGGAATTCATCTCTTGAGTCGAAGTATTGGTGTGACGCGTGCTGCTCAATTAGCTATGACAGGTGAGGCTTTGAACGCAGAAAAAGCTCTAGAGTGGGGGCTGGTTTACCGTGTCTGTGAAGCTGATAAACTTGAAAAGACGAGAGAACAGCTCATTAAAAAATTGAGACGCGGGTCAGCTAATTCCTATACAGCCATCAAGAAGTTGGTTTGGGAGAGCCAATTTAAAGACTGGCAGAGTTACGCTACTTTAGAACTGAACCTACAGGGGTCACTAGCGAAAACAGAGGATTTCAAAGAGGGAGTTCGGGCTCATTCGGAAAGAAGACGACCTAAATTTACAGGAAAATAAAAAAATACTTGCACCATTCTTTGAACTTTGATATAATTCTTTTGTCAAATGTTTTGATTCTAAAAGTTTTTTTGAAAAGGAGGGAAGGAAAGATTGGACTACCAACGAATTAATGAATACTTAACGTCTATATTTAACAATGTCCTCGTTATTGAGGAAGTTAGCTTGAGGGGTAGTCGTTTCAAGGATATCTCCATCAAAGAAATGCATACGATTGATGTAATTGGGAAATTCCCAGACGTGACACCAAGTCAAGTGTCGAAAGAGTTGATGGTGACTCTTGGGACAGTTACGACTAGTTTGAATAATCTCGAACGCAAGGGTTACATTGAACGCATTCGTTCAGAACATGATCGTCGTGTGGTGCATCTGCATTTGACAAAGAAAGGTCGCTTGGTTCATAGGCTACATAAACGCTTCCACAAGGCCATGGTTGAAAAAATCATTGATGGTATGAGTAAGCAAGAAATGGAGGTTATGAGTAAAGGCTTGACCAATCTTTATCAATTTTTGGAGGATTTGAGATAATGGCTTTTGCAAAAATAAGCCAGGTTGCTCATTATGTGCCAGAGCAAGTGGTTACAAATCATGATTTGGCTCAGATTATGGATACCAATGATGAGTGGATTTCAAGTCGGACGGGAATACGACAAAGGCATATTTCAAGAACAGAATCTACTAGTGATTTGGCTACAGAGGTTGCTAAGAAACTGATGGCAAAAGCTGAAATCACAGGAGAGGAGTTGGATTTTATCATCCTAGCTACCATTACTCCCGATTCGATGATGCCCTCTACAGCTGCTCGTGTTCAAGCTAATATTGGTGCTAATAAGGCCTTTGCTTTTGACCTAACAGCAGCTTGCAGTGGATTTGTATTTGCTCTTTCAACTGCTGAAAAGTTTATCGCTTCTGGTCGCTTTCAAAAAGGCTTGGTGATTGGTAGTGAAACCCTCTCTAAAGCAGTCGATTGGTCAGACCGATCAACAGCTGTTTTGTTTGGAGATGGTGCTGGTGGAGTCTTGCTAGAAGCTAGCGAGAAAGAGCATTTTTTGGCTGAGAGTCTCAATAGTGATGGGAGTCGTAGCGAGTGTCTAACTTATGGACATTCAGGGTTACATTCTCCATTTTCAGATCAAGAAAGTGCAGATTCATTTTTGAAGATGGATGGGCGCGCAGTCTTTGATTTTGCTATTCGGGACGTAGCCAAGTCTATCAAGCAGACCATTGATGAATCTCCTATAGAGGTGACAAACTTGGATTATCTGCTACTTCATCAGGCTAATGACCGTATTTTGGATAAGATGGCTAGAAAAATCGGTGTTAACCGAGATAAAATTCCAGCCAACATGATGGAATATGGCAACACCAGTGCAGCCAGTATCCCGATTTTACTTTCAGAGTGTGTAGAACAAGGCCTTATCCGTTTAGATGGTAGCCAGACTGTTCTTTTATCAGGCTTCGGTGGAGGCTTGACCTGGGGCACACTCATTCTTACAATTTAGGTAATCATGTGGTGAACACATTGTTATAAAAAACTATTTATTTTAAAGGAGTCCTATCATGGCAGTATTTGAAAAAGTACAAGAAATTATCGTTGAAGAACTTGGAAAAGACGCATCAGAAGTAACACTTGAATCAACTTTTGATGATTTGGACGCAGATTCATTGGACTTGTTCCAAGTAATCTCAGAAATCGAAGATGCTTTTGATATCCAAATCGAAGCAGAAGATGACTTGAAAACAGTTGGTGACTTGGTTGCCTATGTTGAAGAGCAAACAAAATAAACAGAATATAAATAGAAGGAGTAGGGAAACCCGCTCCCTCTTGTTTAGGCAATAGTTTGATTGTCAAATTATGACGGTATCGAACTATTACGTAAGCAAGAAACGATGGAGGCACTATGAAAACACGTATTACAGAATTATTGAACATTGATTATCCTATTTTCCAAGGAGGAATGGCCTGGGTTGCTGATGGTGATTTGGCAGGAGCTGTTTCCAAGGCTGGAGGACTAGGGATTATCGGTGGGGGGAATGCCCCTAAAGAAGTTGTCAAGGCAAATATTGATAAAATCAAATCATTGACAGATAAACCCTTTGGTGTCAACATCATGCTCTTGTCTCCCTTTGTGGAAGATATTGTAGACCTCGTTATCGAGGAAGGTGTTAAGGTAGTGACAACAGGTGCAGGAAATCCAAGCAAATACATGGAACGTTTCCATGAAGCTGGTATTACGGTTATTCCTGTTGTACCAAGTGTTGCCCTAGCTAAACGCATGGAAAAAATCGGTGCGGATGCCGTTATTGCAGAAGGAATGGAAGCTGGAGGACACATTGGGAAATTAACAACCATGACCTTGGTGCGCCAGGTTGCTGCTGCTGTATCTATTCCTGTTATTGCTGCAGGAGGGATTGCAGATGGTGAAGGTGCTGCGGCTGGCTTTATGCTAGGTGCAGAGGCTGTTCAGGTTGGAACGCGTTTTGTCGTTGCAAAAGAGTCTAATGCCCATCCAAATTATAAGGCCAAGATATTAAAAGCTAGAGATATTGATACTACGATTTCAGCTCAACACTTTGGACATGCTGTTCGTGCTATTAAAAATCAGTTGACTCGTGATTTTGAACAGGCTGAAAAAGATGCCTTTAAACAAGAAAATCCAGATTTAGAAATTTTTGAACAAATGGGAGCAGGTGCTCTAGCCAAAGCGGTTGTTCACGGAGATGTGGATGGTGGATCTGTTATGGCAGGTCAAATTGCAGGGCTTGTTTCCAAAGAAGAAACCGTTGAAGAAATCCTAAAAGATTTGTATTACGGAGCAGCTAAGAAAATTCAAGAAGAAGCCTCTCGTTGGGCAGGAGTTGTAAGAAATGACTAAAACGGCCTTTTTATTTGCTGGCCAAGGTGCCCAGTATCTAGGTATGGGACGGGATCTCTATGAGCACTACCCTATTGTCAAAGAAACGATTGATCAAGCGAGTCAGGTACTCGGTTATGATTTGCGTTATCTCATTGATAGGGAAGAAGCAAAACTTAACCAGACCCGCTATACGCAACCAGCTATTTTAGCGACTTCAGTTGCTATCTATCGTTTATTGCAAGAAAAGGGATATCAGCCTGACATGGTTGCTGGTTTGTCTCTTGGAGAATACTCTGCCTTGGTAGCCAGCGGTGCCTTGGATTTTGAAGATACGGTAGCCTTGGTTGCTAAGCGTGGCGCCTATATGGAAGAAGCGGCTCCTGCTGGCTCTGGCAAGATGGTAGCAGTTCTCAATACGCCAGTAGAGGTCATTGAAGAAGTCTGTCAAAAAGCTTCTGAACTTGGAGTGATCACTCCAGCCAACTATAACACACCTGCACAAATCGTCATTGGTGGAGAAGTGGTTGCAGTTGATCGAGCTGTTGAACTCTTGCAGGAAGCAGGTGCCAAACGCTTGATTCCTCTCAAGGTTTCAGGGCCTTTTCATACCGCTCTCCTTGAGCCTGCTAGCCAGAAACTAGCTGAAACTCTAGCTCAGGTAAGTTTTTCAGATTTCACTTGTCCCCTAGTCGGCAATACAGAAGCTGCAGTTATGAAAAAAGAAGACATTGCTCAACTTTTGACGCGTCAGGTCAAGGAGCCAGTTCGTTTCTATGAAAGTATTGGGGTCATGCAAGAAGCAGGCGTAACCAACTTTATCGAGATTGGTCCGGGGAAAGTCTTGTCAGGCTTTGTGAAAAAAATTGATAAGACAGCTAAATTAGCCAATGTTGAAGATCAGGCTAGCTTGGAAGCCTTGCTAGAAAATAAGTAATCCCTTCTCCCATAAATACAAGAGGAAACAGGAGAAAAGAATGCAACTAAAAAATAAAAATATCTTTATTACAGGTTCGAGTCGTGGAATTGGTCTTGCCATCGCCCACAAGTTTGCTCAAGCAGGAGCCAATATTGTTTTAAACAGTCGTGGGGCAATCTCAGAAGAATTGCTCGCTGAGTTTTCAAACTATGGTGTCAAGGTGGTTCCTATATCAGGAGATGTATCAGATTTTGCAGACGCTAAGCGTATGGTTGAGAAAGCTATTGCAGAGCTGGGTTCAGTAGATGTTTTGGTTAACAATGCAGGAATTACTCAAGATACCCTCATGCTCAAGATGACAGAAGCGGATTTTGAAAAAGTGCTTAAGGTTAACTTAACTGGTGCCTTTAACATGACACAATCAGTCTTGAAACCGATGATAAAAGCTAGAGAAGGTGCTATCATTAATATGTCTAGCGTAGTTGGTTTGATGGGAAATATCGGTCAAGCTAACTATGCAGCTTCTAAGGCTGGTTTGATTGGTTTTACCAAGTCTGTGGCGCGTGAAGTGGCCAATCGCAATATCAGGGTCAATGCTATTGCACCGGGAATGATCGAGTCCGATATGACCGCTGTTTTATCGGACAAGGTAAAAGATGCCATGCTGGCGCAAATTCCTATGAAAGAATTTGGTCAAGCAGAACAGGTTGCAGATTTGACAGTATTTTTAGCAGGCCAAGATTATCTAACTGGTCAAGTGGTTGCCATTGATGGTGGCTTAAGTATGTAGCAGAAGCTAGAGGTAAAAAAGATGAAACTAAATCGCGTAGTAGTAACTGGTTATGGAGTAACATCTCCAATCGGAAATACATCAGAAGAATTTTGGAATAGTTTGACAACTGGAAAAATCGGAATTGGTCCAATTACGAAATTTGATCATAGTGACTTTGATGTGCATAATGCAGCAGAAATTCAAGATTTTCCTTTTGATAAATACTTTGTTAAGAAGGATACCAATCGTTTTGATAACTATTCTTTATATGCCTTGTATGCAGCCCAAGAAGCTGTCAATCATGCCAATCTTGATGTAGAGGCTATTGATAAGGATCGTTTTGGTGTTATCGTTGCCTCAGGGATTGGGGGCATCAAGGAAATAGAAGATCAAATTCTTCGCCTTCATGACAAAGGACCAAAACGTGTGAAACCATTGACCCTTCCAAAGGCCTTACCAAATATGGCTTCAGGAAATGTTGCCATGCGTTTTGGAGCAAATGGTGTTTGTAAATCCATTAATACTGCCTGCGCTTCATCAAATGATGCGATTGGAGATGCCTTCCGCTCGATTAAGTTTGGTTTCCAAGATGTTATGTTGGTAGGTGGTTCAGAAGCTTCTATTACACCTTTTGCTATCGCTGGTTTCCAAGCCCTAACTGCTCTCTCAACTACAGAGGACCCAAGTCGTGCTTCTATCCCATTTGATAAGGACCGCAATGGTTTTGTCATGGGTGAAGGTTCAGGGATGTTGGTTCTTGAAAGTCTTGAACACGCCGAAAAACGTGGGGCTACTATCCTTGCTGAAGTGGTTGGTTACGGTAATACTTGTGATGCCTATCATATGACTTCTCCACATCCAGAAGGTCAGGGAGCTATCAAGGCTATCAAACTAGCCTTGGAAGAAGCTGAGATTTCTCCAGAGCAAGTAGCCTATGTCAATGCTCACGGAACGTCAACTCCTGCTAACGAAAAAGGAGAAAGCGGTGCTATCGTCGCTGTTCTTGGTAAGGAAGTACCTGTATCATCAACCAAATCATTCACAGGCCATTTGCTGGGTGCTGCAGGTGCAGTAGAAGCTATCGTCACAATCGAGGCTATGCGTCATAACTTTGTACCAATGACAGCTGGAACAAGTGAAGTATCAGATTATATCGAAGCCAATGTCGTTTATGGACAAGGCTTGGAGCAAGAAATTCCATACGCTATTTCAAATACCTTTGGTTTTGGTGGCCACAATGCGGTTCTTGCTTTCAAACGTTGGGAGAATAAATAAGTATGAATTTAAACGATATTAAAGACTTGATGGCTCAATTTGACCAGTCAAGTTTGAGAGAATTTTCTTATAAAAATGGGACGGATGAGTTGCAGTTTAGCAAGAATGAAGCGAGACTGGTGTCTGAAGTTGCAGCTCAAGTCGCTCCGGCGCCCATTCTAGCAACACCAAGTCCAGTAGCTCCTACATCTGCTCCAGTAGAAACTGTAGTGGAAGAAACTTCGGCTCCAGCTGAAGCAAGTGTAGTTGCTGAGGGAGATCTTGTAGAGAGCCCACTTGTTGGAGTGGCTTACTTGGCTGCTGGCCCAGATAAACCTGCCTTTGTAACAGTTGGTGATAGTGTTAAAAAAGGTCAAACATTGGTCATTATCGAAGCCATGAAAGTCATGAATGAAATTCCAGCACCTAAGGATGGTGTGGTAACGGAAATTCTCGTTTCTAACGAAGAAATGGTTGAGTTTGGTAAAGGATTGGTACGTATCAAATGATCGATATTCAAGGAATCAAAGAAGCTCTTCCCCACCGTTATCCTATGCTCCTAGTGGACCGTGTATTGGAAGTGAGTGAGGATACTATTGTTGCTATCAAAAATGTGACCATCAATGAGCCTTTCTTTAACGGCCATTTTCCTCAATATCCAGTTATGCCAGGTGTTCTGATTATGGAAGCCTTGGCGCAAACAGCTGGTGTCTTGGAGTTGTCAAAACCTGAAAATAAAGGAAAACTAGTCTTTTACGCTGGTATGGATAAGGTTAAATTCAAGAAGCAAGTTGTACCAGGCGACCAATTGGTTATGACAGCGACTTTTGTAAAACGTCGTGGCACCATAGCTGTGGTTGAAGCAAAGGCTGAAGTGGATGGCAAGCTTGCGGCCAGTGGTACTCTTACCTTTGCAATAGGGAACTAAGGAGGTTCTCCATGTTTCGAAAAATTTTAATTGCCAATCGTGGTGAAATTGCGGTTCGTATTATCCGTGCGGCGCGTGAATTGGGGATTGCAACGGTGGCGGTTTATTCAACTGCTGATAAGGAAGCCCTTCATACGCTTTTGGCAGATGAAGCAGTTTGTATCGGCCCTGGCAAGGCAACAGAGTCTTATCTCAATATCAATGCGGTTCTATCAGCTGCAGTCTTGACTGAGGCAGAAGCCATTCACCCCGGTTTCGGATTTCTCAGTGAAAATTCCAAATTTGCAACCATGTGTGAAGAGGTGGGGATTAAGTTTATCGGTCCATCTGGCCATGTTATGGATATGATGGGGGATAAAATCAATGCGCGTGCTCAGATGATTAAAGCAGGCGTGCCTGTCATTCCAGGTTCAGATGGAGAAGTGCATAACTCTGAGGAAGCTTTGATTGTTGCTGAAAAAATTGGCTACCCTGTTATGCTCAAGGCTTCAGCAGGTGGAGGTGGTAAAGGGATTCGTAAGGTTGAAAAATCAGAGGATCTCGTATCAGCTTTTGAGACCGCCTCTAGTGAAGCCAAGGCCAATTATGGCAATGGTGCCATGTATATTGAACGGGTTATCTATCCAGCTCGTCACATTGAGGTTCAAATCCTAGGAGATGAGTATGGACATGTGATTCACTTGGGGGAACGGGATTGTTCTCTTCAACGGAATAACCAAAAGGTTTTAGAAGAAAGTCCTTCGATTGCAATCGGAAAAACGCTGCGTCATGAAATTGGTGCTGCTGCTGTTCGAGCTGCAGAGTCTGTTGGTTATGAAAATGCAGGGACCATTGAGTTTCTTCTTGATGAAGCCAGTGGCAAATTCTATTTTATGGAAATGAATACACGTGTACAAGTAGAGCATCCAGTAACAGAGTTTGTTTCAGGTGTGGATATCGTTAAGGAACAGATTCGCATTGCGGCAGGTCAGTCTTTGTCTGTTAAGCAAGAAGATATTGTCCTACGCGGTCATGCTATCGAGTGTCGTATCAATGCAGAAAATCCAGCCTTTAACTTTGCTCCAAGTCCAGGTAAGATTACCAATCTCTACCTGCCAAGTGGTGGAGTTGGCTTGCGCGTGGATTCAGCAGTTTATCCAGGTTATACCATTCCACCTTATTATGATAGTATGATTGCTAAAATCATCGTTCACGGTGAAAATCGTTTTGATGCCTTGATGAAAATGCAACGTGCCCTCTATGAACTAGAGATTGAAGGGGTGCAGACCAATGCAGATTTCCAGCTTGACCTCATTTCAGATCGCAATGTCATTGCTGGAGATTATGATACTTCCTTCTTGATGGAAACCTTTTTACCCAAGTATCAAGAAAAAGAATAAAATGACTTCAAGAGTTTAAACCGAAAAGGGGAATCAATGGCTCTATTTAGTAAAAAAGATAAGTATATTCGAATCAATCCCAATCGTTCGGTTAGGGAAAAACCTCAAGCCAAGCCAGAGGTTCCAGATGAATTATTCTCCCAGTGTCCAGGCTGTAAGCATACCATTTATCAGAAGGATCTGGGAAGTGAGCGTATCTGTCCACATTGTAGCTACACCTTTCGTATTTCTGCCCAAGAACGCTTGGCTTTGACGATTGATATGGGAACCTTCAAGGAATTGTTTACAGGGATTGAAAGCAAGGATCCCTTGCATTTCCCTGGTTATCAAAAGAAACTAGCAACCATGCGTGAAAAAACAGGTCTGGATGAAGCCGTTGTGACAGGAACTGCTTTTATTAAAGGTCAGACGGTGGCTCTTGGGATTATGGATTCCAACTTTATCATGGCTTCTATGGGTACGGTAGTAGGTGAAAAAATCACTCGTTTGTTTGAGTATGCGACTGTCGAAAAATTGCCAGTTGTCCTATTCACAGCATCTGGTGGAGCCCGTATGCAGGAAGGAATCATGAGTCTCATGCAGATGGCCAAGATCTCTGCAGCAGTTAAACGGCATTCAAATGCTGGTCTCTTTTATCTGACCATTTTGACAGATCCAACGACAGGTGGTGTGACAGCTTCTTTCGCTATGGAAGGAGATATCATCCTAGCTGAACCACAGAGTTTAGTTGGTTTTGCCGGGCGTCGTGTGATTGAAAATACGGTTCGTGAAAGCTTGCCTGAGGATTTCCAAAAGGCAGAATTCCTATTAGAACATGGCTTTGTGGATGCTATTGTCAAAAGAAGAGACTTACCAGATACGATTGCTAGCCTAGTCAGATTGCATGGAGGGTGTCCTAGATGAATATTGCAAAAATAGTCAGAGAAGCGCGTGAGCAGAGTCGCTTGACGACCTTGGACTTTGCGACAGGCATTTTTGATGAATTTATCCAATTACACGGTGACCGTTCTTTTCGTGATGATGGTGCAGTTGTTGGTGGTATTGGCTGGCTTGGGGACCAAGCTGTAACAGTGGTTGGTATCCAAAAAGGCAAGAGTTTACAAGATAACCTCAAGCGTAATTTTGGACAACCACATCCAGAAGGCTATCGTAAGGCCCTGCGTTTGATGAAACAGGCTGAAAAGTTTGGTCGTCCAGTAGTGACCTTTATCAATACTGCAGGTGCCTATCCTGGTGTGGGAGCGGAAGAACGTGGACAGGGAGAAGCTATTGCTCGCAATCTCATGGAAATGAGTGACCTGAAAGTTCCGATTATCGCCATCATTATAGGTGAAGGTGGTTCAGGTGGAGCTCTGGCTCTAGCGGTCGCAGACCGTGTATGGATGCTGGAAAATTCTATCTATGCCATTCTTAGCCCAGAAGGCTTTGCTTCCATTCTATGGAAGGATGGCACTCGTGCCATGGAAGCGGCAGAACTGATGAAAATCACTTCGCATGAACTGTTAGAAATGGACGTGGTGGATAAGGTGATTTCTGAAGCAGGATTTTCTAGTAAGGAACTGATTAAGAGTGTCAAAAAAGAACTCCAAACGGAGCTAGCTAGACTTTCACAAAAATCGTTAGAAGCGTTGTTGGAAGAGCGTTACCAACGATTTAGAAAATACTAATACCTCAGAATACATAAAAACTAGAACTGGCAGTTAGTTCTAGTTTTTATGTGCTTCTTACCCTGAGCAGAGGGGAAAGTCAAAAGGTGCTTGGAAGACCAAACACCTTTTCGATTATTCATTTTCTTCAGTTACAAATTGACTAAGCAGTCCATTGATAAAACGGGCTGATTTTTGATCTGAAAAATTCTTAGCAAGTTCAATAGCTTCATTGACTGCTACCAGCTGAGGTGTATCAAATGATGTGATTTCAAAGATACCCAAGCGTAGTAAATTTTTTTCGACCAAGGTCAAGCGTTCAACTGTCCAACCTGACTTGAGATGCTGGTTGATTTGTTTATCTAACTCGTCTTTTTGAGCTTGAACGCCAGAAACCAAGTTCAGAAGAAAGGCAGGGATTTGCACATCTGCATCTTCACGGTCATGCGTGTAGGCAAAGTGACAAGCTGTTTCCATATCTGTGCCGAATTCAAGGCTCATAAGAGCTTGAAAAGCGCATTTACGAAGTTCACGTCTAGATTCTAATAATGGACTAGTCATTGAGGAAGTCCTCGTTAAATAGATCTTTCAGCTCAGGTTTTGGTGTTTTATCTGGAACGATTCCTGCAACATGGATGTTAACAGCAGCAAGTTCCACATCAGCCATATCACGGACAGCATCTTTGACTGCTTTTTGAATAGCAAGAGCAACTTTTGGTACCTTCACACCGTACTCAAGGTAGAGATAGATGTCAGCAGTTAGCTCTTCATTGTTTTCTTTTAAGTAGACGCCGCGACCAAGAGAGAGTTTTGATAGGGTATCAGATACGGATTTATTTGAAAATGAGTGGACACCATCAACTTTAGCCGTTGCGATGGCAATGATTTTTTCAAGTACACGTGGAGCGATAACGATTTCGCCAAATTGTTCTTCAATTCCCATAGAATGACCTCTTTCTAGAGATTAGGCACGAGAAACGTAAGTTCCTTCTGCAGTGTTGATGATCAATTTTTGTCCAGCTTCGATGAAGTCTGGAACGTTGACAACAAGTCCAGTTTCCATAGTTGCTGGTTTACCCGAACCTGTAACTGTAGCACCTTTGATAGATGGTTGTGTTTCAGCGACTGTCAATTCAACAGTAGTTGGTACAGTTACACCGATTACTTCAGTTCCGTAGAATTGGATTTTCACATCAGAGTTTTCAAGAATGTAAAGCAATTCATTTTCAACGTTTACGACTGGGATTTCGTATTGGTCGTAAGTTTCAGTGTTCATGAAGTAGGCAGTTTCATCCATTTTATACAAGTATTGAGCTGGGACAGTTTCGATAATAGCTTGTTCGAATTTTTCTTCTGGACGGTAGCTTGTGTCAAATGTAGAACCAGTACGGACATCACGCAATTTCATACGCATGATCGTGTTTCCTTTACCTGGTTTGTGGTGGCTAGCTTCCAAAACGCGGATCAATTTTCCGTCTGCAGTTTCAAATGTCATACCAGCTTTCAATTTGCTTGCTTCAATCATGTTTTTACCTCTTTAATAAATATTGTTACTCTTTATTGTACCATAAAACGCAATAATTCTCAAATATCAGATTAACTTGAGTTAGTTGACAGGTACGATATTTCCTTCTTCATCTTTGGTTACGAGAACATACTTGCCGTCTACCTCGATGTAAAAGTTCTTACTTGCAGTTTGCCCATTATTTTGAATAGGAGCTTGAGTTTGTTGGTTGAGTTGCCCGCCAAGCGTTTGTCCCAGATTCATTCCCATAATTATGTTCATACCATTGCCGTTGCCTTCATTGTTTGCAGCAACGATGAGAGCTTCGTTACGGGCACGACGTTCTTCAATCTCAATCGTATTGTATTTCATAGCGACTAGTTCGCTATCAAGTTTACGAATAATATTCAAGCTTTCTTGGTCATAGCTCAAATCTTCAAGCAGGATGTTGGTTGTTTCAATTCCGTAAAGTCCAGTCCATACCTTGTTAACTTCTTGTTTTGCTAGATCGTTGAAAGTATCTTGATTGGCATTAAGACTATAGATATCAACTCGGTTTTCGTTTGTAAATTTGGCGATTGCAATAGCAATTTTAGGAGAGATATTTTGTCTGAGAGTTCCCTGAGCGATATCTTTCAGGGTAAATGCTCTATGATCTTCAATTTGTTGACTGATGGAGCTGACATAAAATAGGACTGGATCAGCAACTTTGATATCAAACAAGCCGTAGAAACGAATATTGAGCAATTGTTGATAGCGTTCACTGAAATACTCTACGGCGTTTTGAGTACCAAATTTATTACCTGCGATGGGTTGCATACGGATAAAGATGATTTCCTGTTGGGTAATGACTTGACCACCAAAAGAGAAGCGGTTTTTGAAATTTTCCCAAGTACCCTTTATACCACCCTTTTCAAGAAGCCAGGCATTATCTTCAGAACGCCATTCGTGGCTACCAGCTTCTAAGACATCGCCAAGGAAGTTTCCGTTGTTGACAAGAATAGCTACATAACCTTGTGGAACAATGACTACAGAACCATCTGTTAAAAGTCCAGTATTTTGGTTGCTTTGTCTAGAAGTGCCGTCAGGATCTTTTGTAAGAAGTTGTCCTTTAATGGCCAAGGCATCAGCTGTTAGGTTATTTGGAAGAACAATAGCTTCTTTAAATTTGCTATCGTTGAAACTATTAAGCCCTGAAGATAGGGCGGCACGAATAAATCCCATAATTTCCTCCTAATTATAAAGTTCGTCTTCATCCACAACATCGTAGGTATCGAGTACCCATTGGTTTGGACTGCGTGTTAGATCGGCATCGCAATAGTCACATTTACTGATAGCAGAGATTTTCAATGGGGCACCACAGTTTGGACAGTGGTCACTGATGGCTTCATCACTGACATTTAGTTCAGTTTGACTTCCGTGTTTACGGATAAAGTTCATTTGATAAACTGTAAACAAGTCCTCTTGAGGATCACCTTCGATGACACGTTTGCTTTGGTCTTCAATGACATAGTCCCTGAGTGTAGATGACAAGATCACAACAAGGGTATCGTTACCATCAGGATTTTCGTAGAAATCTTTAATGCGAACATTTTCAACATAGACTTTTTCTAAAACATTAGTTGTTTTCGCCCGGATATGATCTTCGAGTTGTATACTATGTTGGGAATAAAGGCTGGTACTTTCAAGAGAGCGAGCCAAATTCCAATCCTTTTTAGTCCAGGCTGCCTGTAACTGAATATAGACTTCTTTAACCCATGAAGCGAAAGCATCGGCATCAAAGTTTGGATCGCCATATTTAACACGACTAGTAGCTAATGTATTGTGTTCAACTCGACGATGGTTTTGGGGATTATATACAGTAGCGCTACTATAGGATTTTTCTGATGAGCTTTGATTACTTTTATTCTTTAGAACTAAGACAACTACGTAAACACCTATTAAAAAGACTACAATTCCGTACAACTCTTGCTCAGAGTAACTCGAACTATAGGAACCGTCTCCAGAACTGTAGCTACTTCTGTAGGAAGAACTACCGCTATTACTGCTACTGGAACGGCTTCGGCTACCATTTGAACTGGAGCTACTACGGCTAGAGCTACCACTTCGAGAATGTCCTACCCCTGCATCGATGGATTGCATCGGTGTAACGAAAAGGAGTAGTAAACAGGTGGTGAGAAGAGTATGTAACTTTTTCATATGTCTCCTAACTATATGAATGCATACTGCAATCCATCAGAACTGCTAATTTTTTAGCAGTCTGGTGTCAGTTATACTTTAAATGAGTTACTCATTTTTCAACTTTGCCAATTCTTGTGCAAGTAGTTTAAGGGCAACTTGTGGGTTGGCTTGGCCTTTGGTTGCTTTCATAAGGAATCCTGTAAAGGCCTTATCTGCGTTTCGTTTGCCTGACTTGAAATCAGCAACAGCCGCTTCGTTATCCGCAAAGACTTGGTGGATAATTGGAATCAAGACAGCTGGATCTGAGATTTGAACCATACCTGCTTTTTCCACGTATTCACGCGCGCCACCGCCATTTTTAGCTAGATGAACAAAGACTTTCTTAGCAATCTTAGAAGAGATAGTACCGTCTTCGATGATGGCAATCATTTCAACCAAGTTTTCTGGTGTCAATTCGATTTGTTCCAGTGTCTTACCTTCAGCGTTCAAGAACTGAGCAACTTCTCCTTGGAGCCAGTTAGAAACTTGTTTAGCATCACCACCGAGAGCCACAGCTTTTTCAAAGAAATCAGAAGTGACTTTGTTTGCGGTCAACTGGCTAGCATCATAGTCTGACAAGCCGAGGTCAGAGACGTAGCGAGCACGGCGTTCTTTTGGAAACTCTGGCAATTCAGTACGCATTTCCTCAATCCACTCGTCTGAAATTTCAAAGAGGGGTAGGTCTGGTTCTGGGAAGTAGCGGTAGTCTGCAGCCCCTTCCTTGACACGCATGAGAATGGTTGCTTTATTAGCTTCATCGTAACGGCGTGTTTCTTGGCGAATTTGACCACCTGAGCGAAGGATTTCAGCTTGACGTTGGACTTCGTATTCAAGACCCTTACGAACGTTTGAGAAGGAGTTGAGGTTTTTCAACTCAGTCTTGGTACCGAATTTTTCTTGACCATAAGGGCGAAGAGAAATATTGGCATCCACACGCATCGAACCTTCTTCCATCTTAACGTCAGAAATGCCAGCGTACTGGATAACTTCCTTGAGGGCTGTTAGGTAAGCATAGGCTTCTTCTGGCGAACGCATGTCAGCTTCAGATACAATCTCAATCAATGGCACCCCTTGGCGGTTGAGGTCAACATAAGAGTAGCCATCTGTACCGTGGGTGTTTTTACCAGCGTCTTCTTCTAGGTGAGCACGTTCGATACCGATTTTCTTAGTCGTACCGTCTTCTAGCTCGACTTCAATCCAGCCATTATAACCGATTGGCTCATCAAACTGAGAAATTTGGTAGGCTTTTGGATTATCAGGGTAGAAGTAGTTCTTGCGGTCAAAGTGCATCTTTTTGTGGATGTCCATGTTGAGGGCAAGAGCAGCCTTGATACCGGCATCGACAACACCTTTATTAAGAACTGGCAGAACTCCTGGGAAAGACCAGTCAATCACGTTAGTGTTGGCATTTTGGTCATTTCCAAAGTGGGCAGACGTAGGTGAGAAGATTTTTGAATTGGTGTTGAGCTCTACGTGGACTTCAAGTCCAATGACTGTTTCAAAGTTCATTAGTTATCACCTCCAAAAATCACGGGTTGTTGTTTGTGGTAGTCTGTTGTCGCCTCAAAAGCAGCAGCAGCTTGGTAAATGGTTTCCTCAGAGTACTTAGGACCGATCAATTGGAGACCGACAGGCAGACCTTGAGAGAATCCAGCAGGAATAGAAATCCCTGGAAGACCTGCCAAGTTGACTGGGATGGTCAAAAGGTCAGCCAAGTACATGGCAACTGGGTCGTGGTTGAGTGAATCCAAGTCATAGGCAACACTTGGAGCAGTTGGACCCAAAATCAAATCGTAATCCGCAAAGACGTTTTCGAAATCTTGAATGATGAGGGTACGAACCTGTCCAGCTTTCTTGTAGTAAGCATCATAGTAACCTGATGAAAGACTGAAAGTACCTAGCATGATACGGCGTTTCACCTCTTCACCGAAACCTTGGCTACGGCTGTTTACATAGATTTCATCAAGGTTTGTCGCATCCTCTGCACGATAGCCGTAACGGATACCGTCAAAGCGTTGCAAGTTTGATGAAGCTTCTGATGAAGCGATGATGTAGTAGACGGCAACACCGTATTTTGAGTGAGGTAGGCTCACTTCTTCAACGATAGCACCCAGTTTTTCAAAGTGCTTAGCAGCGTTCAGAATGGTTTCCTTAACCTCTGGGTCAATTCCTTCACCAAGGTATTCCTTAGGCAAAGCAATTTTCATGCCCTTGATGTCTTGGCCGATTTTTGAAGTAAAGTCGGCAATGCGGACAGGAGCAGAAGTAGAGTCTTTGGCATCTTCGCTTGCAATAGCATTGAGCAAGAAGGCATTTTCCTTAACAGTCGGAGCGAAAGGTCCAATCTGGTCTAATGAACTACCGAAGGCAATGAGACCGAAACGTGAAACTGTTCCGTAGGTTGGTTTGAGACCGACGATCCCATTGAAGGCAGCAGGTTGGCGGATAGATCCACCAGTATCAGAACCAAGTGACAAGCGGACTTGTCCTGAGGCTACAGCTGCAGCAGAACCACTTGATGAACCACCAGGAACCTTGCTGTGGTCCCAAGCGTTTTTAGTGGCACCATAGTGAGAAGTCTCACCTGATCCACCCATGGCAAATTCGTCCATGTTGGTCTTTCCAACGACAATCATGCCTTTTGATTTGGCATTTGAAACAGCTGTCGCATCAAAGATCGGCTCATAGTTGTAGAGCATTTTTGAGGCTGCAGTTGTGAGAATACCGTCTGTAGAGATATTATCTTTAACTGCAAGAGGAATTCCTGAAAGGACATTATCAGCATCGATTCCAGCTTCATCAATGACTTTGGCTTGAGCAAGAGCCTGCTCCTCAGCGATGGTAACAAAAGCGTTGATAGCTGCCTCGCGAGACTTGATGTCTTCAAGCGTAGCTTGGGTTAATTCAGTTGCAGAAATTTCCTTAGAGACAAGGAGATTGTGCAAGTCTTCAATGGTTTTATTGTTAAAAGTCATTAGGCATCTCCTCCATCGTCTAGGATAGCTGGTACCTTGATGTAGTAGTTGTCTTTTTCAGGTACGTTTTTAAATAAGCGATCACGGTCTGTTCCTTCTTCGGCCACATCAGGGCGGAGTACGGTCTTGCGGTCAGCCATAGTCGTAGTAGGTGCGACACCGATTGTGTCAACTTCGCCCAGCAATTCAACCATGTCAACAATCTTAGATAAGGTAGTCGCAAAGGCAGCAGTTTCTTCTTCAGAGAATCTTAATTTTGAAAGATTGGCAACGTGTGTTACCTCTTCTTGCGTAATTTTCATCTTGCATCCTTTCGTGAAATGATGATTTTTAGTCTGTTCTATTTTACCATATTTTCCTATAAATAAGGGAAGGAAAGATGAAAAAAGACAGGTATAGGATGGAGAACGGATTCTGATGATGATTTATTTGAAAAGCGGATTTCAAAGGGGAAAATATATGGTACAATAGTTTAACAGAGAAGTGAAGACGGTGGTTACAAAATCGAAAGGATGGTGATGCTTATGTGCAGAACCTGTAAAATCTTAGTAGAAAGGAGTAACCAGATTTGTCCCCTTTTGAGGCTTTGACACTCATGTTTGTAGCTGGTAACTTTGTTATCACGCTCCTAAGGTTCATCCTTGAATTGGTAAAAGAGACAAAAAAATAGCCGTCCTAACTTTGGCGAGTTAACGAGCTATTTTTTAGTTATGTAATTACAGCCACCGTCTTAAACGGCTCTGTGGGGTGTTGTTGTCGCAACACCTTTTTCTATATTTATTGTAACATTTATTTGAAAAATTGCAAGGGGAATTGTTCTACTTTAGCAGTGTCTGATATAAAATAGAAATTGAAAAAAATGCTAAAATCCGATATAATGGAGTGTTGAAAGGAATGGTAAAATCCAATGTAGAAATCATTCTTAGCTATTGAAACAAGAAAAATAGAGAATCAAAGAAAGAGAACTTATGAATATTCAAGAAGAAATTAAGAAACGTCGTACCTTTGCCATCATCTCCCACCCGGACGCGGGGAAAACAACTATCACTGAGCAGTTGCTCTACTTTGGGGGCGAGATTCGTGAGGCTGGTACCGTAAAAGGAAAGAAAACAGGGACTTTTGCCAAGTCTGACTGGATGGATATCGAGAAGCAACGCGGGATTTCGGTGACTTCATCTGTTATGCAGTTTGACTACGATGGTAAGCGCGTCAACATCCTAGACACCCCAGGGCACGAGGACTTTTCAGAAGATACCTATCGTACCTTGATGGCGGTGGATGCTGCTGTTATGGTCGTGGACTCTGCCAAGGGTATCGAGGCTCAGACTAAGAAATTGTTTGAGGTTGTGAAACACCGTGGCATTCCGGTCTTCACCTTTATGAACAAGCTAGACCGTGATGGACGTGAGCCACTGGACCTCTTGCAAGAATTAGAAGAAGTACTAGGCATTGCGAGTTACCCGATGAACTGGCCAATCGGGATGGGGAAAGCCTTCGAGGGGCTCTATGACCTCTATAACCAACGCTTGGAGCTCTATAAAGGGGATGAGCGTTTTGCTAGTTTAGAAGATGGGGACAAGCTTTTTGGCAGCAACCCTTTCTACGAGCAAGTCAAGGATGATATTGAACTTTTAAATGAAGCTGGGAATGAGTTTTCAGAGGAAGCTATTCTGGCTGGAGAATTGACACCAGTCTTCTTCGGTTCAGCTTTGACAAACTTTGGTGTGCAAACATTCCTTGAAACTTTTCTCAAGTTTGCTCCAGAGCCACATGGACATAAGAAAACAGACGGAGAAATTGTTGATCCTTACGATAAGGACTTCTCAGGATTTGTCTTTAAAATCCAAGCCAACATGGACCCTCGACACCGTGACCGTATTGCCTTTGTACGTATCGTATCGGGTGAATTTGAACGTGGCATGAGTGTCAACTTGCCTCGTACTGGTAAGGGTGCTAAACTGTCTAATGTTACCCAGTTTATGGCTGAAAGTCGTGAGAATGTGACCAATGCCGTGGCAGGAGATATCATCGGGGTTTACGATACAGGAACTTATCAGGTTGGGGATACATTGACAGTTGGAAAAAACAAATTTGAATTTGAACCACTGCCAACCTTCACTCCTGAAATTTTTATGAAAGTGTCTGCTAAGAATGTCATGAAGCAGAAATCCTTCCACAAGGGGATTGAGCAACTGGTGCAAGAAGGTGCTATTCAGCTTTATAAGAATTACCAAACAGGCGAGTACATGCTGGGAGCTGTTGGTCAACTCCAGTTTGAAGTCTTTAAACACCGCATGGAAGGCGAGTACAATGCGGAAGTAGTCATGAGCCCAATGGGTAAAAAGACCGTTCGTTGGATCAAGCCTGAGGACTTGGATGAACGAATGTCATCAAGTCGAAATATCTTGGCTAAAGACCGTTTTGACCAACCAGTCTTCCTCTTTGAAAATGACTTTGCCCTCCGCTGGTTTGCGGATAAGTATCCAGACGTAGAGTTGGAAGAGAAGATGTGACTCAGTACCAACAATTGGAACTAAAGTTCCTAATTGTTGGACGCTAGTCGCTATTTGGCGAATTAGCTAACTGCCTCACTAACTGAGTTTTACAAATGGAATCGATTTGTAAAACTCAGTGTCGTAATCTAATAATAGGTAACCGCTATGGCGGCTTACCTAAACGCTTCACTAGGAAAAATCCACGAATGGTATCGATTCGTGGACTTTTCCGTCGTAGATAGAAAAGGGTAACTGCCTTACTAACTCCGTTTGCAAATAGACTCGATTTGCAAAACTTCGTGTAGTGGATAATAATACTGCAAAGTTTGCAGTATTTTATCTCAGCATTCTATAAACAGATGTTGAATATTAAGCCTTATTTATTTTATTATTAACCTTTATGGTAATAACTTACAAATAAAAGAAAACTTCAGATATTCACCTTTTGTGATTGGTCTGAAGTTTTCTTTTTTACTGTCCATATTTTTGGTAAAAGTCAACTTTTACTTGGATGAAGGTTTTGGCCTCGCGTAGGAGTTGAAGAAGGGTGGCGCGGGTTTCAAATTCTTCTCTTGTCTTGGGTAGACTACGGTTCCGGAAGACTTCCAGATAGCGTTCAATTTCATCTAGCAAATCAGAAGCAGGATTGGTCTGGCTCAGTTGAGCTGCAATTTTTGAAAAGAGTTGGGCCAAAATCAGGCTCTCACTGGCAGCTAGGTGACAGGTGTTGATGTGCTGGGCCATGTTTCGCAGGATACGACTTTGTCGCTGTCTCATCTCAAAGTAGTGGATATGGTAATCAGTCTGGTGAAAGAGGTGGTCAGAGTGATCCAAATAGACCAGTCTGAGGGCTTCTTCCAAAAGGGTGTCCAATTCTTCAACTAACTGTGCTCGGTTGCGTCCATCCCCTCTGGATAAATAATATTTGAAGCGCTGGAGAATATCTTTTAACTTTTCTTCTACCAATGTGTGGTAGTGATGAATTTCCTCTTCTCGTGAAGGCATGTAGAGATTAACCAGTAAGGCAAATCCTGTACCGATAGCAAAGAGAAGGAATTCATTGACTAGGAGGTCTGGAGAGGTTGACTCTTGCACCAAGAGATGGCTAACCAAAACGCTACTTGGTGTGATGCCAATTTCCCAGCCCATCTTGTAGGCTAGAGGCACATAGAGGGCTAGATAGAGGCCGAGGCTCCAGATATGAAATCCGCTCAAGTGAAAAGCCAGAACTCCGATAACCAAAGCTAGAAGCATGGAAAAGAGGCGATTTCGGGCCAGTTTTAAGGTACTTCTACGGGTATCGGATAGGCTCAAGAGGGCGATTATTCCAGCCGAGACAGCTGAGGAGAGATTGAGAAAGTAAGCAAGAAGGCAGGCAAGACAGGTAGCTAAGATGAGCTTAGTCGTACGTTGGCTAATAGACATAAGGATTTCCTAGTAAGTTATAATAAAAGCGGAAAAGACAAGACCTGAGCAGGCTTGTCTTTATGAGTTATTTTTTACGGGCTGCTGCGTATTCGGCAACAGCAGTAAAGAGGACATCTGTTGAAGAGTTAAGGGCTGTTTCACATGAGTCTTGGATGACCCCAATCACAAATCCAACCCCAACAACTTGCATGGCAATATCGTTAGAAATACCAAAAAGGCTACAAGCAACTGGGATAAGAAGGAGGGATCCTCCGGCAATACCAGAAGCACCACAGGCTGAGATTGCTGCTACTACACTGAGGACAAAGGCTGTGGCAAAGTCAACAGGGATTCCAAGAGTATTTACTGCAGCAAGGGTTAAAACGTTAATAGTAATCGCTGCCCCTGCCATGTTGATAGTAGAACCAAGTGGGATAGAAACAGAATAGGTATCTGGATCCAGACCGAGGTCGTGGCAAAGTTTCATATTGACAGGGATGTTAGCCGCAGAACTACGAGTGAAGAAGGCTGTAACACCGCTGACACGCAAACATTTCCAAACGAGGGGATAAGGGTTTCTCTTCATAAAGAGGAAGGCAATCAATGGATTGACAACCAGAGCGACAAAGAACATAGTTGTCACCAAGAGGGCAAGCAAGATTCCGTAGTTAGCTAGGCTTCCGATTCCCTTATCAGAGATGGTTTTGAAGACAAGACCAAGGATACCAAATGGAGCTAGATTGATGATCCATTCGACAATCTTAGAAGTCACATCAGCCATAGTTTTCAGCAATTCTTTACTATTTTTGCTGGCCTCTCTCATAGCAATCCCGAAAACAACTGCCCAAGATAAGATACCGATGTAGTTAGCAGTAACGAGGGCATTGACTGGATTGTCAACCAGTTTGAGCAAGAGATTGCTGAGGACCTGGCCAATTCCATCTGGTGGTGCGATTTCTGTATTGGCACTATTTAAGGTAATCTCAACAGGGACGATGAAGCTTGCTAGGACAGCAACAAGTGCCGCTGCAAAGGTTCCCACCAAGTAAAGGAGGATAACCGTTTTCATGTTGCTATCTTGACCCTTTTGATGTTGGGAAAGGGCATTGGCAACGAGGGCAAAGACTAGAATAGGTGCGATGGCTTTGAGGCCACCAACAAAGAGATCTCCAAGTAAACCAATTCCTGAAATGTTAGGAAGTGTCAGCCCTAGGGTTCCTCCAATAAGCATGCCAATCAAAATTCGTTTGATTAGACTCGCCTTATTCCAAGCATGAATGAATTTTTTCATAACAATCTCCTTTGTTGTGTAATGTTTATGATTATAGTATAAATATGAGCTAAAATCAAGAATTTTCTGTCTATTTTGGCTGTTATTTTTGAATATTTATGGAGATTCATCACTTGTAAAAGTATGGTATAATAAATGAAAGGAGTTTTCTATGAAAGAATTTATTCAAACCTACCTCAATAAGCTTGATATAACAACGATTATTGAAAATATCTTAACCAAGTTAATTTCTCTGTTATTCTTATTTTTACTCTTTTATATAGCTAAGAAATTGCTCCATACCATGGTGCAGAGAATTGTCAAACCTTCTCTAAAAATGTCTCGTCATGATGTCGGGCGTCAGAAAACCATCTCACGTCTGTTAGAAAATGTGTTTAATTATACCCTTTATTTCTTTTTGCTTTACTGCATTTTGTCGATTTTAGGTTTGCCAGTTTCTAGTTTGCTGGCAGGGGCTGGGATTGCTGGGGTGGCTATTGGAATGGGAGCCCAAGGCTTTCTATCTGATGTCATCAATGGCTTTTTCATCCTCTTTGAACGTCAATTGGATGTGGGAGATGAGGTCGTTTTGACAAATGGTCCTATTACCGTATCGGGCAAGGTTGTCAGTGTCGGCATTCGAACAACGCAACTCAGAGGAGAAGATCAGGTTCTGCACTTCGTTCCCAATCGGAATATCACCGTCGTCAGCAATTTCTCACGCACAGACTAGACCTGTTATTTTAAGTAATTTGTGGTACAATAGAAAGAGTTTAATAAAGGAGAAAAGATGGTTTTAGAAAAGCAGTTGGGCAATGGTTGTACCTGGATAGACCTTGATGTGGATAAGATTAAAAATATGGAAGATCTTTCTGACATCTATGGATTGGACAAGGAAATCATTGAGTATGCTCTGGATAGAAATGAACGAGCTCATATGGATTATAACCGTGAAACGGAGACGGTAACCTTTATTTATAATGTTCTTGATTTAGAAAAAGACAAAGAATATTATGAAGCGATTCCCATGACCTTTATCGTCGAAAGACAACGAATGATTACCATCAGCAACCATAAGAATGCTTATGTCATTGATCAGATGTCAGCTTATCTGGATAGCCATGAGTCGCTTTCTATTTACAAGTTTCTCTTTGCTGGTTTAGAGATTATCAGTAACGCTTATTATCCTGTCATTGAAGAGATGGATAAAAGTAAGGACGAAATTAGTGCCTTACTACGTCAAACTACAACAAAGAAAAATCTCTTTGCCCTCTCTGACTTGGAGACTGGTATGGTTTACTTGACAGCAGCAGCAAAACAAAATCGACTCCTCTTGGAACATATCCAGGGCCATGCTCTTTATCGGAGATTTAATGATGTCGAACGAGAGCAGTTTGATGATGCCATGATTGAAGCCCATCAGTTGGTGTCTATGACAGACTTGATTTCTCAAGTCTTGCAACAACTCTCAGCTTCTTACAACAACATCCTAAACAATAACTTGAATGATAGTTTGTCAATTTTGACTATTATCTCCGTCTTACTAGCAGTACTTGCGGTTATTACAGGTTTCTTCGGAATGAATGTTCCTCTACCATTTACAGAAGAGCCAAATGCTTGGATTTATATCTTAATGACTAGCTTGATTTTATGGGTGGCCTTATCTCAATGGCTGAAGAAAATTACTAGAAAATAAAAGAAAAGGAGCCAAAATGGTGATTGAAAACTACATGCCAGACTTTGCTGTGGAAGCAGTCTATGATCTGACAGTCCCAAGCCTGCAGGCGCATGGAATCAAGGCTGTTTTGGTCGATTTGGACAATACCCTCATTGCTTGGAACAACCCTGACGGGACGCCAGAGATGAAGCAATGGCTACATGATCTTCGGGACGCGGGCATTCGCATCATTGTGGTATCAAATAACACTAAAAAACGCGTCCAACGAGCAGTTGAGAAATTTGGGATTGACTACGTTTATTGGGCTCTGAAGCCCTTCACATTTGGGATTGACCGTGCCATGAAGGAATTTCACTACGAGAAAAATGAAGTGGTCATGGTCGGCGATCAGCTCATGACCGATATTCGAGCAGCCCACCGTGCAGGCATTCGCTCAATCTTGGTCAAGCCCTTGGTACAACACGATTCTATCAAGACGCAAATTAACCGAGCTCGTGAGCGTCGTGTGATGCGAAAAATCACTGAAACGTACGGACCGATTACATATAAAAAAGGAATTTAACTATGGAAGAAATTCTCTGTATTGGTTGTGGAGCAACCATTCAGACGACAGACAAGGCTGGTCTTGGATTTACCCCCCAGTCAGCACTCGAAAAAGGTTTGGAGACTGGAGAAGTCTATTGCCAACGCTGTTTCCGTCTCCGCCACTACAATGAAATCACGGATGTCCAGTTGACGGACGATGATTTCCTAAAGCTCTTGCACGAGGTGGGAGACAGTGATGCTTTAGTGGTAAATGTCATTGATATCTTTGATTTTAATGGCTCTGTCATCCCAGGCTTGCCACGTTTTGTCTCAGGTAATGATGTCCTCTTGGTGGGAAATAAAAAAGATATCTTGCCTAAGTCTGTTAAACCAGGCAAGATTAGCCAGTGGCTCATGGAACGTGCCCACGAAGAAGGTCTTCGTCCAGTCGATGTCGTCCTAACTTCGGCACAAAACAAACATGCCATTAAGGAAGTCATTGACAAGATTGAACACTACCGTAAGGGCCGTGATGTCTATGTGGTCGGTGTGACCAACGTTGGAAAATCAACTCTAATCAATGCTATTATCCAAGAAATTACGGGTGACCAGAATGTCATTACGACTTCGCGCTTCCCAGGAACAACCTTGGACAAGATTGAGATTCCGCTTGATGACGGTTCTTATATTTACGATACGCCGGGAATCATCCACCGTCACCAGATGGCTCATTATTTGACTGCTAAAAACCTCAAGTATGTCAGCCCTAAAAAGGAAATCAAGCCCAAAACCTATCAGCTTAATCCTGAACAAACCCTGTTTTTAGGTGGCTTGGGACGATTTGACTTCATATCAGGAGAAAAGCAAGGTTTCACAGCCTTCTTTGACAATGAACTCAAACTCCATCGTACCAAGCTAGAAGGAGCCAGTGCCTTCTATGACAAGCACCTTGGAACTCTTCTAACACCGCCAAACAGTAAGGAAAAAGAAGATTTTCCAAAACTAGTCCAGCATGTCTTTACCATCAAGGACAAGACAGACCTAGTCATCTCAGGCCTAGGCTGGATCCGAGTAACAGGCACCGCCAAAGTCGCCGTCTGGGCACCAGAAGGCGTCGCCGTCGTCACACGAAAAGCAATTATTTAAACACAGAAAGGAAAGGGTTGTCTAGATTCGGGCGAGCCCTGCGAGCCCATAACGAGTACTTTTCGCTGTGGTGTTGGTTGGCACAAGTGATTGTACCAACTGCGGAAAATTTGAGACCTTAGGCTCAAATTTTAGTCATGAAAGTCCGAAGGACTTTGCTGACGTCCGTCACCACTTCAGAAAAGTATAAAAAGAAACTCTTTTAAGAAAATTATGTCATTAACATCAAAACAACGTGCCTTCCTCAACAGTCAGGCACATACCCTCAAACCCATCATTCAAATCGGGAAAAATGGACTGAACGACCAAATCAAAACCAGCGTCCGTCAAGCTCTTGACGCACGTGAATTGATTAAGGTAACTCTCTTGCAAAACACAGATGAGAACATCCACGAAGTAGCTGAAATCTTGGAAGAAGAAATCGGTGTGGACACAGTCCAAAAAATCGGACGCATCTTGATTTTGTATAAACAATCCAGCAAGAAAGAAAATCGGAAGATTTCCAAGAAAGTCAAAGAAATCTAAGATCGAAACTCCAAATAACTGTTTTTACAGAGAAATAAAGGAGACTAGCCTATGGCAATTGAATTATTAACTCCCTTTACCAAGGTAGAGTTGGAGCCAGAAATCAAGGAAAAAAAACGCAAGCAAGTCGGGATTTTAGGGGGAAATTTTAACCCTGTTCACAATGCCCATCTGATTGTTGCAGATCAGGTGAGACAACAGTTGGGATTGGACCAGGTTCTGCTCATGCCTGAATATCAACCCCCTCATGTGGACAAAAAAGAAACTATCCCTGAACATCACCGTCTCAAGATGCTTGAGTTGGCGATTGAGGGGATTGAAGGTTTAGCCATTGAAACCATTGAGTTGGAACGTAAGGGCATTTCCTACACCTACGACACCATGAAGCTTCTAACTGAGAAGAATCCAGATACAGATTATTACTTCATTATCGGGGCTGATATGGTGGACTATCTGCCTAAGTGGTACCGAATTGATGAGCTAGTCGACATGGTTCAGTTTGTAGGGGTTCAGCGTCCACGCTACAAGGCAGGGACTTCCTATCCAGTTATCTGGGTGGATGTGCCTCTCATGGATATCTCGTCCAGCATGGTGCGTGATTTCCTTGCCCAAGGACGGAAACCCAACTTTCTCCTGCCTCAGCCAGTGCTAGACTACATCGATAAGGAGGGGCTCTACTGATGGCCTATCAAGACTATATCAACTGCTCTCGTGAGGCTTTGTTGGAAAAAATGGCAGAGCTTCTACCTGAAAAACGTTTAACCCATTGCTTGGGAGTAGAGCGTGCAGCCATAGAACTGGCCCAGCGATTTGGTGTGGATAATGAGAAAGCCGGTCTAGCAGGTCTCCTTCATGACTATGCTAAAAAGTTGTCAGATCAGGAATTTCTGGATTTGATTGATCGTTATCAGTTAGACCCTAACCTCAAAAACTGGGGCAATAATGTCTGGCATGGGATGGTCGGAATTTACAAAATTCAGGAAGATTTGGATTTGCATGATTCAGAAATTCTGCGAGCCATTGAAATCCATACAGTTGGGGCGGATCAGATGACAGATCTTGATAAGGTCATCTACGTCGCAGACTATACCGAGCATAATCGAGCCTTTCCTGGAGTAGATGTGGCACGTGAGATTGCAAGTCTATCGCTTAATAAGGCGGTGGCCTATGAAACAGCTCGAACCGTGGAGCATCTAGCTCATCAGGGATTCCCCATCTATCCCCAAACCCTTGAAACCTATAACGCCTTTGTGGACTATTTGAAAGAGGACTAAATGAACGAAAAAGAATTACTAGAACTAGTCGTGAAAGCGGCTGATGAGAAACGTGCAGAGGATATCCTTGCACTTGATGTACAAGATTTGACTAGTGTGACGGATTACTTTGTTATTACTAGTTCAATGAATAGCCGTCAGTTGGATGCTATCGCTGATAACATCCGTGAAAAAGTAGCTGATGCAGGCTTTAAAGGTAGCCATATCGAAGGCGATGCAGCTGGAGGTTGGGTCTTACTAGACCTCGGTGCTGTCGTTGTGCATGTCTTTTCAGAAGAAATGCGTGCCCACTATAACCTAGAAAAGCTATGGCATGAGGCAAATTCGGTAGATATTTCAGAAGCTCTTGCTTAGAAGATTAACTCAGTTGTAGTCAACTGGGTTTTATTTGCTTATTTTAGAAAAATTGATAGAAAGGTAAAGGGCGAGTGGTGTTTGCCATTGACGCTCTTGGTATCATGATTATGGCAACTTATGAAACTTTTGCGGCTGTTTACGATGCGGTCATGGACGACAGTTTATACGATCGATGGACGGATTTTTCGCTTCGTCATTTGCCTAAGACCAAGGAGAGAAAGAAACTCTTAGAACTAGCTTGTGGGACAGGAATTCAATCTGTGCGCTTCTCTCAGGCTGGTTTTGATGTGACTGGTCTTGATTTGAGTGCGGATATGTTGAAGATTGCCGAAAAGAGAGCGGCTTCAGCCAAGCAAAAGATTGAATTTATTGAAGGCAATATGCTGGATTTGTCCAAGTCAGGTCAATATGATTTTGTCACGTGTTATTCGGACTCTATCTGCTATATGCAGGATGAGGTGGAAGTAGGGGACGTCTTTAAGGAAGTCTATAATGCTCTCAACGAAGATGGCATCTTCATCTTTGATGTGCATTCGACCTACCAGACAGATGAAGTTTTTCCAGGCTATTCCTACCATGAAAATGCGGAAGATTTTGCCATGCTATGGGATACCTACGAGGACGCGGCTCCTCACTCCATCGTGCATGAGTTGACCTTTTTTATTAAGGAGGCGGACGGTTCCTTTAGTCGCCACGATGAAGTGCATGAGGAGCGAACCTATGAGGTTTTGACCTATGATATTTTGCTGGAACAGGCTGGATTTAAGTCTTTCAAACTCTATGCAGACTTTGAGGACAAGGAGCCGACAGAGACAAGTACCCGTTGGTTTTTTGTCGCGCAGAAGTAGGAGATTATTATGACCATCACAGGTATTATCGCGGAGTTTAATCCTTTTCATAATGGGCACAAATACCTGCTGGATCAGGCAGAGGGGTTGAAAATCGTAGCCATGTCTGGGAATTTCATGCAGCGTGGAGAGCCTGCAATTGTGGACAAGTGGAAACGGTCCCAGATGGCGCTGGAAAATGGAGCGGATCTGGTAGTAGAATTGCCCTTTTTAGTCAGTGTTCAGGCGGCAGATTTCTTTGGCCAAGGAGCTGTGGATATCTTGGCTCGGTTGGGCATTGATACTTTAGCATTTGGGACGGAGGAAATTCTGGATTACCAGAAAATCGCTGACTTATACACAGAGCAAGGTGATGAGATGGAGAGTTTTGTGGAAAATCTGCCTGATTCTCTCTCCTATCCTCAGAAAACTCAAGCCATGTGGAAGGAATTTGCAGATCTTGATTTTTCAGGCAATACGCCCAATCATGTTCTTGCTCTTGCTTATGCCAAGGCGGTTGCAGGACGAAATATCAAGCTACATCCGATTCAGCGTCAGGGGGCGGGTTATCATTCTGTGGACAAGGATGTGGACTTTGCCTCGGCAACAGCTCTTCGTCAGCACCAGAAGGACCAAGATTTCTTAGAACGCTTTATGCCTTCTATTGCTCTCTTTGAGCAGGCCAGTAAGGTGAGCTGGGAAGACTATTTTCCCTTGCTCCGCTATCAAATCTTGTCCAATCCAGACTTAACCACTATCAATCAGCTCAATCAAGAAATGGCAGTACGCATCAAGGATGCCATCAAGATAGCCAAGTCTGTGGAAGACCTGATCGAGTCTGTTGCGACCAAGCGTTACACCAAGGCGCGTGTCAGACGCCTCTTGACCTATATCTTGGTGCAGGCTAGAGAAAATGATTTGCCAGAAGCCATTCATGTCCTTGGATTTACTGAAAAAGGCAGGCAACATCTCAAGTCTTTGAAAGGGCAGGTCAATCTAGTCAGCCGAATTGGCAAAGAACCCTGGGATGCTATGACTCAAAAGGCTGACCAGATTTACCAACTAGGAAATCCAAGTATAGCAGAACAGAATTTTGGAAGAGTACCGATTAGAATAGAAACAAACTAAGTCTACTGAAAGGTGGACTTTTTATTTTTTAAATTTTTGTGAGTAAGTTTAAGATAAAGTTTTTTGGAAAATGACAGAATCCCTAATACAAAAGACAAAAACTCAGTAAAGAAATTTAGTATAGCGATTACAATTTTTGTCCCTTGAATCCGCTTTATGCTTGTTGTTTTGTGGTATAATCATGATAATATAGATTAAAAGGGGGATATATGAAAAATATAATGACGAGGATTCTTAATTTTCTTCTGAATTTCAAACTATTGAAATATCTATTGAAAAGACCGTCATGGAGTAGTAATGTTAGAATTGTTGAATGGTACAAAATATTTATAGCCAGTATATGGGTACTGTATCTTGCACTTGAGATTGACCAATTTAAACGATTTGCTTTACCTATCTATAAATTTGTATCTAATTATAATTTTTTAAAAGATATTATTTCAATTTTGTATGTGAATCGTGTAATAATATTGTTAGTACTGACTATACCAACAATACTATTCTGGTTTTTAGATATAATTTTTAAAAAAGTTAATTATAAGAAACTGGACCCAGAGCTATTTCCGGAATATGACTTGGATGACCATCCTTATCAAACACGTCTGGTGGAGTTTTTAAATAGTCCTGACTCTATTCATAATGTGTTCTGGCTGGATGGTTCGTGGGGGAGTGGGAAAACATTTTTTATAAAGACGTTTTTTGAAAATCAAATTTACAAAAAGAAAGAAATCTATTATATTTCCTGTTTTGGGATCAAAACAAGAGATCAAGCTGAGAAAATATTGATTAATGAGATAGAAAAACAATCCATACTCGGAAATTTGGACTTTATTCCACTTGTTGGAGGAGTTTTTAAATGGTTCTTTAAAATAGTTGGAACGGATTTGATGAAGCGAGATTCTATCGTTATTTTTGATGATCTTGAACGGGTTTCATATGTAGCAAAAACGGATAAGCCTTCAGATACAGCAAAATCAGATAACCCTTCAGATTACAATGATTTATTGGGTTATATTGACCATCTTTCTGAGAATAAAAAAATTAAAATTATTGTAATTTTAAATAGTAAGGAAATGGAATCAACAAAGGAAAATCTCATTGATAAAAAATTTAAGCTGAATCATAATCGAATGGTATCTACAGGAGAAGTCATAGATAACATTTTGAAAAAGAGTAAATTGAGAGATGATGACTTTGGAAAAATGTTATCATTGATTTTTAAAATTTATTATGTAGATAAAAATTATAGAGAGGTACAGGAAAAAAACCAACAAATGAAAGAAGAAAAATTGAGTTTGAGAGAATTTCAAAAGTCATTAGAAAAACTTTCAAATAAAACTGATGAAAGCGAGAAAGCAAACTATATTATTAAGTGGATGAATGGTTGGGGGGGAACTGAAAATATTCTAGTCTCACTATTTGAATACTTAGACAAAGATGAAATAGATAAATATTTTGAACATCTTTATGAGAGAAATTCGTACCTGTATTTTGAGATGTTATCGATAATTTTAAACTATGATATTCCTGGTATGATGTCGGATTATCCTTTGGTGTCTATCAATCAGAAAACAATGTATAGTATGTTTGATGTTAAGCAGAAATATTTTTTTGAATTGTTATCATTTTTATGGAAAAAAGGTTTAAAAAATTTATTTATATCAAAAACAGGAGATGAGATAACAGTGGATAATCATGGAATTCCTGATATTGAGGAAAAAAAATATTTAGTTGAAATTTACTATGGATTACAAAATGGTTATATAAATATAAAAAACCAAAAAGATAAACTCAATGAACTATTAAAGAATGAAAAATATCGAGATTTTGTACAGAATTACCTTAGTTTCAAAATCTAAATTACAAATAACTATCAAATATATTTTATTGTAGCATTTAGTTAAAATGAGAATTGAATCAGGCGTACTTTCTTCTAACATTCACACAAAACTCTTCAATTTAGGTTTGTGAAAATCACTTTTTTATGGTAGAATGTAAAAGAATGTAAGTCATTCGGAATAACAATAAAATGAGGTAAAAACATGGAAATCATGTCGCTTGCGATTGCTGTTTTTGCCGTCATCATTGGTTTAGTCATTGGATATGTCAGCATCTCAGCTAAGATGAAATCATCTCAGGAAGCTGCGGAGTTGATGCTTTTAAATGCTGAACAAGAAGCAACTAATTTACGTGGACAAGCTGAGCGTGAAGCGGATTTACTTGTTAATGAAGCTAAACGTGAAAGCAAGTCTCTTAAAAAAGAAGCACTATTGGAGGCCAAAGAAGAAGCCAGAAAATACCGTGAAGAAGTGGATGCTGAATTCAAATCAGAACGTCAAGAACTCAAACAAATCGAAAGTCGTTTGACAGAGAGAGCTACTAGCCTCGACCGTAAGGACGACAATTTGACGAGTAAAGAACAAACACTTGAACAAAAAGAACAAAGTATTTCTGATAGAGCGAAAAACCTTGATGCGCGTGAAGAGCAATTAGAGGAAGTCGAAAGACAAAAAGAAGCAGAGTTAGAGCGTATTGGTGCTCTGTCTCAGGCAGAAGCACGAGATATTATCTTGGCACAGACAGAGGAAAACTTGACCAAGGAGATTGCCAGCCGCATTCGCGAAGCTGAGCAAGAGGTCAAGGAACGTTCTGATAAAATGGCTAAGGACATCTTGGTTCAAGCTATGCAACGTATCGCTGGTGAATATGTAGCGGAGTCAACAAACTCAACAGTTCATCTGCCAGATGATACCATGAAGGGACGCATTATTGGTCGTGAAGGTCGTAACATTCGTACCTTTGAAAGTTTGACAGGGGTCGATGTGATTATCGACGATACCCCAGAAGTGGTGACATTGTCAGGATTTGATCCGATTCGTCGTGAAATTGCTCGTATGACCATGGAAATGTTGCTTAAGGATGGTCGTATCCATCCAGCTCGTATCGAAGAGTTGGTTGAGAAAAACCGTCAAGAGATTGATAATAAGATCCGTGAATACGGTGAGGCAGCAGCCTATGAGATTGGTGCGCCAAACCTTCATCCAGACTTGATGAAGATTATGGGACGTTTGCAGTTCCGTACTTCTTATGGACAAAATGTCTTGCGTCATTCGATTGAGGTTGCTAAATTGGCTGGTATTATGGCCAGCGAACTTGGTGAAAACGCGGCTCTTGCCCGTCGTGCTGGATTCCTTCACGATATCGGAAAAGCTATTGACCGCGAGGTTGAAGGTAGCCACGTTGAAATCGGTATGGAATTGGCACGTAAGTACAAGGAACATCCAGTTGTGGTGAATACGATTGCTAGTCACCACGGAGATGTTGAAGCTGAGAGCGTCATTGCAGTTATCGTCGCTGCGGCAGATGCCTTGAGCGCAGCTCGTCCAGGTGCTCGTAGTGAGTCTCTTGAAAGCTACATCAAGCGTCTTCATGATTTGGAAGAAATTGCGAACGGCTTTGAAGGGGTACAAAATAGCTTTGCCCTTCAAGCAGGACGTGAAATCCGCATCATGGTCAATCCAGGACAAATCAAGGACGACAAAGTCACAATTTTGGCTCACAAAGTTCGTGAGAAAATTGAAAACAATCTCGATTACCCGGGAAATATCAAGGTAACCGTGATTCGCGAGCTTCGTGCAGTAGATTATGCTAAATAAATAAGAAAGAGCAGTTGAAAAATTACTGCTTTTTTGTTACACTAGATAGAAAGACTGTAACGGATAATCTGGCTTTTTGCCATTATTCTAGAGAAATGTTATTTCACAGACTGACTAAAAGGAGACACAATGGCAGACCGAGGCTTACTAATCGTTTTTTCTGGTCCTTCAGGGGTTGGAAAAGGAACGGTTAGAAGAGAGATTTTTGAGAGTTCTGAAAACCAATTTCAATACTCTGTATCGATGACGACACGCGCACAACGTCCTGGAGAAGTGGACGGTGTTGACTATTTCTTCCGTACTCGTGAAGAGTTTGAAGAGCTGATTCGTCAAGGACAGATGTTGGAATACGCAGAATATGTCGGCAACTATTATGGAACTCCTCTGACCTATGTCAATGAAACCTTGGACAAGGGAATCGATGTTTTCCTTGAAATTGAAGTTCAGGGCGCTCTTCAGGTCAAGAAAAAGGTTCCAGATGCTGTCTTTATCTTCCTGACACCACCAGATTTGGATGAATTGCAAGATCGTTTGGTAGGACGTGGAACAGACAGCGCAGAAGTGATTGCCCAACGAATCGAAAAAGCCAAGGAAGAAATTGCCCTCATGCGTGAGTATGATTATGCGATTGTCAACGATCAGGTGCCCCTAGCTGCTGAGCGTGTCAAACGTGTCATCGAAGCAGAGCACTTCCGTGTGGATCGTGTCATTGGTCACTATCAGGAGATGTTACCAAAATCTCCAACTACCCGATAAAATTTAGAAAATAGGTACAAGCAAATGATGTTAAAACCCTCTATTGATACCTTGCTCGACAAGGTTCCATCAAAATATTCACTCGTAATCTTGGAAGCAAAACGTGCCCACGAATTGGAAGCAGGTGCGCCAGCAACTCAAGGTTTCAAGTCTGAAAAATCAACTCTTCGCGCTCTAGAAGAAATCGAATCAGGAAACGTTACAATTCACCCAGATCCAGAAGGAAAACGTGAAGCAGTGCGTCGCCGTATCGAAGAAGAAAAACGCCGCAAAGAAGAAGAAGAAAAGAAAATCAAAGAGCAAATCGCTAAAGAAAAAGAAGATGGTGAAAAAATTTAAGGTTGGGGGGACTCAATCTTATTTTTTCTATTGCAAGAATGTACTGACAAGGAGGAGGTGAGAAGATGGCTATAGCCAAGGTTATCGTAGATGTGCCCTTGATGCAGACGGACCAGCCCTATAGTTACAGGATTCCGGAGGAATTTGAGGGAATGCTGGAAGTTGGGATGCGGGTCCATGTACCTTTTGGTAAGGGCAATCGCCTGATTCAAGGGATTGTTCTTGGTTTGGATTCTCAATCATCTAAAGAAGAGATGGAGCAAGATTTAAAAGATATTGTCGAGGTACTGGATTTTTCTCCTGTGCTTACGCAAGAACAACTCTGGCTAGCTGAAGAGCTCCGCAAGTCCGTCTTCTCCTACAAGATTTCCATCCTCAAGGCTATGTTACCGGGTTTTCTAAACTCCAGCTATGACAAGATTCTCTATCCTCTGGAAGGCCTAAGTCATGAAGACCGAGAGCGCTTGTTTGGTTCAGAAGATTCACTTGCATTTTCTTCTCTAGATTTAGGTAAGCAAGCTGAAATGATGCGTTTGACTAGAAAAGGCCTGCTTGGTCTAGAATATCAGGCGATTGATCAAAAGAAGGTCAAGACCCAGTCTTGGTATGAGGTGAATCTTGCTCAATTAGAAGGTGTTGAAATATCTGCGCGTGCTAAGAAAAAGTTGGAATTGAGAGATTATTTGCTGTCTCATCCAGAGAGTGCTTCTTTGGCTAGTTTGTTAGAGTCCTACTCGCGGGAGCAAGTCAACTTCTTTGTGGAACAAGGTGCTGTGACCATAGTCCAAAAGGAAGTTCAACGCTCGGCTGCTTATTTTGAAGGGATTGAAGCAAGTCAGCCTTTGGAATTGAATCCAGAGCAAAGACAGGCGCGTGATGCGGTTGTCAGTGCGATTGGCAGTCATCAGGCTCCCTTCCTCCTTCAAGGGATTACAGGAAGTGGGAAGACCGAGGTTTACTTGCAGATTATCCAAGGGGCTTTGGACAAGGGCAAGACAGCTATTTTGCTGGTGCCTGAGATTTCCCTGACGCCGCAAATGACGGAGCGTTTTATTGCTCGTTTTGGTGAGAAAGTAGCCATTCTTCACTCAGGCTTATCCAATGGTGAAAAGTATGATGAATGGCGCAAGGTGGAGCGTGGAGACGCTCAAGTTGTGGTTGGCGCCAGATCGGCCATCTTTGCTCCGCTGAAAAATCTGGGTGTAATGATTATTGATGAGGAGCATGAAGCGACTTATAAGCAGGACAGCAATCCCCGTTACCATGCCAGAGAGGTGGCTATTTTACGGGCTCAGTATAATCAAGCAGCCCTGGTCCTTGGTTCGGCGACACCGAGCTTAGAGAGCCGTGCTCGGGCTGGAAAAGGTGTCTATCAACACTTGCGATTAACCCAACGGGCCAATCCTTTAGCCACTATTCCTGAGGTTCAAGTGATTGACTTTCGGGACTATATCGGACAGAATGAGACGTCAAACTTTACGCCCCCTTTGCTAGAAGCCATCCAAGACCGTCTGGCTAAAAAAGAGCAGGTGGTTCTCATGCTCAATCGTCGTGGTTATTCTAGCTTTGTCATGTGTCGGGAGTGTGGAACTGTGGATACTTGTCCCAACTGTGATATATCCTTGACCTTGCACATGGATACCAAGACCATGAATTGTCATTATTGTGGTTTTTCGAAGGACATTCCTCAGGTCTGTCCTAACTGTAAGAGTCGAAGTATTCGTTACTATGGGACGGGGACACAGAAGGCTTATGACGAGCTGGCAGAACTCTTTCCCCAGGCCCGCATTTTGCGGATGGATGTGGACACGACTCGTAAGAAAGGTAGTCACCAAGCTCTGCTTGACCAGTTTGGGCGAGGAGAGGCAGATATTTTACTAGGTACTCAGATGATTGCCAAGGGATTGGATTTTCCAAATGTGACCTTAGTCGGAGTGCTCAATGCGGATACGGCCTTGAATCTGCCTGATTTCCGTTCTTCTGAGAGAACTTTCCAGCTTTTGACTCAGGTTGCAGGCCGGGCAGGTCGGGCTGAAAAAGCTGGTCAGGTCTTGATCCAGTCTTACAATCCTCAGCACTACGCTATTCGATTTGCCAAGGATCAGGACTACGAAGGTTTTTATGCCTATGAAATGGGAATCAGACGACAACTTGGTTATCCGCCTTACTATTTCACCATTGGCATTACCCTTTCTCACAAGAAAGAAGAAGAGGTAGTCAAACGTGCCTATGAAGTCATGAATATTTTGCGGTCAGGTTTGTCTGAAACCAGTAACATCCTTGGGCCAACGCCCAAACCTATTGCCCGTACCCACAACCTCTATCATTACCAGATTTTGATTAAATACCGTTTAGAAGATGAGCTGGGGCCGACCCTCAACCAGGTCTTGGCCTTGACTCAAGAACGGGAAAATAGTGAGCTTCGTCTCAGCATTGACCATGAGCCACAGCAATTTTTATAAGAAGGAGAAGATATGACAAAATTAATCTTTATGGGGACACCCGACTTTTCAGCAACAGTTTTAAAAGGGCTTTTGACAGATGACCGTTATGAAATTCTAGCCGTTGTGACCCAGCCAGACCGTGCTGTCGGACGTAAAAAAGTGATCCAGGAAACCCCAGTTAAACAAGCTGCCAAAGAGGCAGGACTTCCTATCTACCAACCTGAAAAACTATCTGGAAGTCCAGAGATGGAAACTATTATGCAGCTAGGAGCAGATGGAATTGTGACTGCTGCTTTTGGGCAGTTTCTCCCAAGTAAACTCCTTGATAGCATGGACTTTGCGGTCAATGTCCACGGCTCCCTCCTTCCTAAACACCGTGGTGGTGCGCCTATCCATTATGCCTTGATTCAAGGGGATGAGGAAGCTGGTGTGACCATTATGGAAATGGTTAAGGAAATGGATGCAGGAGATATGATTTCTCGTCGTAGTATTCCGATTACGGATGAGGACAATGTCGGCACCTTGTTTGAGAAATTGGCGCTAGTTGGTCGTGATTTGCTTTTGGATACTTTGCCTGCCTATATTGCTGGTGATATCAAACCTGAACCGCAGGATCCAAGTCAGGTTACTTTCTCGCCAAATATCAAACCCGAGGAAGAAAAGTTGGATTGGAATAAAACCAATCGTCAACTCTTTAACCAAATCCGTGGCATGAACCCCTGGCCTGTTGCCCATACTTTCCTTAAGGGCGACCGCTTTAAGATTTATGAAGCTCTAGCAGTAGAAGGTCAGGGAAATCCAGGTGAGATCCTATCTATTGGTAAGAAAGAATTGATTGTCGCAACGGCAGAAGGGGCTCTATCCCTCAAACAAGTGCAGCCAGCTGGTAAACCTAAGATGGACATTGCTTCCTTCCTCAATGGAGTTGGACGGACATTGACTGTAGGAGAACGATTTGGTGACTAAAGTAGAAACGGCTAGAAGTTTAGCCTTAGCAGTATTAGAGGATGTTTTTATCAATCAAGCATACTCAAATATTGCCTTAAATAAGCATCTCAAGGGAAGTCAACTTTCTGTAGCAGACAAGGGCTTGGTGACCGAGCTGGTCTATGGAACGGTAGCCCGTAAACTGACTCTGGAATGGTACCTATCCCACTTTATCGAAGACAGAGATCAGTTAGACAGCTGGCTCTACGTCCTTCTCCTCATGAGTGCCTACCAACTCCGCTATCTGGATAAGATTCCAGACCATGCTGTGGTCAATGAAGCAGTAGAATTGGCCAAAGTCCGTAAAAAAGGCAGTGAAAAATTGGTCAACGCCGTCCTTCGTCGTATTCTACGTGAAGGCTGGCCAGATATCACCAGCATCAAACGAAAAAACAAGCGTGATTCCATTGCCTATTCTCTCCCAGTTTGGCTAGTTGCCAAGCTCAAGGAAGAATACGGAGAAGAGCGAGCACAAGCTATTTTTGAAAGCCTTTTGGTGCGAAACAAGGCCAGTATTCGTGTAACAGACCTAGGACGAAAAGAAGAAATCCAAGTCTTGTTAGAGGCCAGTGATTCATCCTTGTCTCCTTCTGGTCTGGTTAAGGAGCAAGGTCATTTTGCAGGCCATGATTTGTTTGTGGAGGGGGCCATTACTATCCAAGACGAGTCCAGTCAGCTGGTTGCTCCGACGCTTGATTTACAAGGTGATGAGCAGGTTCTAGATGCCTGTGCGGCTCCGGGTGGAAAAACAGCCCATATAGCTTCTTATCTCACAACAGGTCAGGTTACGGCTTTGGACTTGTACGATCACAAGTTGGACTTAATCCAAGAAAATGCCCAACGTCTGGGGGTTGTAGATCGGGTTCAAACTCAAAAATTGGATGCTAGAAAGGTACATGAGTTTTTTGGTCAGGATTCATTTGATAAGATTTTGGTAGATGCTCCCTGTTCAGGAATTGGTCTTCTGCGTCGAAAACCAGACATCAAATACAATAAAGAAACGGCAGATTTCGCGTCCTTGCAGGAAATTCAGCTAGAAATATTAGGTAGTGTTTGTCAAACACTACGTAAAGGTGGTATAATAACTTATAGTACCTGTACTATAGTCTCAGAAGAGAACTTTCAAGTCGTACAGGCATTTTTAGAAAGTCATCCTGAATTTGAGCAGGTAACACTAGAACATGAATGTAAGGATATCATGAAAGACGGCTGTATCCTCATTACACCTGAATTGTATGGGAGTGATGGATTCTTCATCAGTCAATTTCGCAAGATATCGGATTAGGAAGGAACTAACACATGGAAATTTCATTATTAACAGATGTTGGTCAGAAACGAACAAATAACCAAGACTATGTCAACCACTATGTCAATAGAGCTGGACGTACTATGATTATCCTAGCTGATGGTATGGGAGGTCATCGCGCAGGGAATATCGCGAGTGAAATGGCGGTAACAGACCTAGGTGTAGCTTGGGTAGATACTCAAATCGATACAGTTAATGAAGTACGTGAATGGTTTGCTAACAACCTTGAGATTGAAAATCAAAGGATTAACCAATTGGGACAAAACGAAGCCTATAAAGGAATGGGAACAACCCTTGAGGCTGTAGCCATTATTGATAATCAGGCTATTTATGCTCACATCGGAGATTCTCGTATCGGTTTAATTCGTGGAGAAGAATACCACCAGTTAACGAGCGACCATTCCTTGGTCAATGAATTGCTCAAGGCAGGTCAATTGACACCTGAAGAAGCAGCTAGCCACCCACAGAAAAATATTATTACTCAATCTATCGGTCAAAAAGACGAAATTCAGCCTGATTTCGGAATGATCACCCTCGAGCCAGGAGACTATCTCTTACTTAATACTGACGGCTTGACAAATATGATTTCAGGCAGTGAGATTTCTGATATCGTAACCAGCGATATTTCTTTGGCAGATAAGGCAGCAACCCTGATCCGTTTTGCCAACAATGCAGGTGGTTTAGACAATATCACAGTTGCCCTTATTGCTGTTAATGAGGAGGCGACAGAATGATCCAAATCGGCAAGATTTTTGCCGGGCGGTATCGGATTCTCAAACAGATTGGTCGAGGAGGCATGGCAGATGTTTACTTGGCCAAGGATTTGATTCTAGACGGGGAAGAAGTGGCAGTGAAGGTCCTGAGGACCAACTACCAGACAGATCCGATTGCTGTGGCTCGTTTTCAGCGGGAAGCGAGAGCCATGGCAGATTTGGACCATCCTCATATCGTTCGGATTACAGATATCGGTGAAGAAGAGGGACAACAGTATCTCGCAATGGAATATGTTGCTGGATTAGACCTCAAACGCTATATCAAGGAACATCACCCTCTTTCAAATGAAGAAGCGGTTCGAATCATGGGACAAATCCTCTTGGCTATGCGCTTAGCCCATACTCGAGGAATTGTTCACAGGGATTTGAAACCGCAAAATATCCTTTTGACCCCAGATGGGACTGCCAAAGTTACAGACTTTGGGATCGCAGTAGCCTTTGCAGAGACAAGTCTGACTCAGACCAACTCAATGCTAGGTTCCGTTCATTATTTATCGCCAGAGCAGGCCCGTGGTTCTAAAGCAACTGTGCAGAGTGATATCTATGCAATGGGTATTATTTTCTATGAGATGCTGACAGGCCATATTCCTTACGATGGGGATAGTGCAGTGACCATCGCCCTCCAGCATTTCCAGAAACCACTGCCATCGGTTATAGCTGAAAATCCATCTGTGCCTCAGGCTTTAGAAAATGTTGTTATCAAGGCAACTGCTAAGAAATTGACAGATCGCTACAAATCAGTTGCTGAGATGTATGTGGATTTGTCTAGCAGTTTATCTTACAATCGTCGTAATGAACCAAAGTTAGTCTTTGACGATGCGACTAAGGCAGACACAAAGACTCTTCCTAAAGTTCCACAAAGTACTCTGACTTCTATTCCTAAAGCTCCGGTACAAGAGGGAAGACCTCAACCTAAGTCCCAGCCTCATCAGGCAGAAAAACCAGTACCTAGTCCAAAGCCAACCAAACGGCGTCGCATGAAAGCACGTTATCCAATTTTATTTGCGACCTTCTTGTTGGTTGTGGCATCCTTGGTATGGATTTTATATAGAACGCCCGCTACCATTGCCATTCCAAAGGTGGCAGGTCAGACGGTTGCGGAAGCTAAAGAAGCTCTTAAAAAAGCCAATTTTGAGGTTGGTGAAGAAAAAACAGAGGCTAGTGATAAGGTTGAAGAAGGGCGGGTTATTCGTACCGATCCTGACGCTGGTACGACACGCAAAGAAGGAACAAAAATTAATTTGATTGTGTCTTCTGGTCAGCAGTCTTTCCAACTCGGAAATTATCTCGGAAGAAAGTCCAGTGATGTAGTGGCAGAATTGAAGGGCAAGAAGGTTCCAGAAAATCTAATTAAGATTGAGGAAGAAGAATCCAACGAAATCGAAGCCGGTACAATCATGAAACAAAGTTTACCGGAGGGAACAACCTATGATCTTAGCAAGGCAACTCAAATAGTTTTGACAGTCGCTAAGAAGGTAAATTCTATTTCAATGCCAAGCTATATTGGTTCTAGTCGAGAATTTGCAGTCAATAATCTTACAGAGATATATGATATTAAAAAAGCTAATATCGAAGTTGTAGAAGTGTCTAAAGCTCCTGAAGGAACTGCTGAGGGGACTGTTGTAGAGCAAAGTCCAAAAGCAGGAGAAAAAGTAGACTTGAGCACTACTCGTGTTAAAATTTCTATTTATAAACCCAAAACACCACCATCAAGTTCCTCTTCAACGTCAGTTCAACGTGGTAACCAAGGTTCACCTACTACTCCAAATCAAGGGAATCAACAAGGTGGCCAGCAAGGGAATCAACAAGGAACGGTTCCTACTCCGAGTCAACCAAATAGTGAAGGGAACCACGAAAATTCTCGTGATTAAACGAATCTTTGTCATGATTTCATGGCAAAGATTTTTTTTGAGTCCGGATTTGTGATAGAATAGAAGGAGTTGATAAAAGGAGGGACGCATGGAAGAATCAAGAGAATTAAATGCCGTCATCGATGTGATTATGTTAGCTGGAACCATTCTTCTCAAAAGTGGCTCAGAGATTCATCGTGTAGAAGATACCATGATCCGTATTGCGCATTCGCAGGGGATTGTGGATTGCAATGTTCTTGCCATGCCTGCCGCTATCTTTTTCTCCATTGAAAATACCAATATTTCGCGAATGAAACGCGTGACTTCCTCTTCTTATAACATCGAAAAAGTCTGCGATGTGAACCAGATTTCTCGTCAGTTGGTCGGGGGGCAGATTGATTTAGAGACAGCCTTCAAGCAATTGACGGCCTTGCAAGCTCAACCCCTTCCTTATACTAAGTTGCAGGTAACTTTGGCTGCGACCTTTAGTGCTCCTTTCTTTTCAATTATGTTTAGTGGAAATATCTACGACGCACTTGGGGCAGGAGTGGCTACCTTATTTGGTTTTGCCTTTTCCCTCTATGTGGAGAAGTTTATCCGAATTCCCTTTGTGACAGCCTTTGCTGGAGCCTTTGTCTTTGGGATGATTGCCCAGTTTTGGGCTCGCTACATAGGCTTTCCTTCAACAGCAGATTTGATTATAGCTGGTGCGGTCATGCCTTTTGTACCAGGAATTGCCTTGACCAATGCGGTTCGCGATATTATGACCAACCACATAAACTCTGGTATGAGTAAGATGTTTGAATCTCTGCTCATTACCCTTGCTTTAGGGGCGGGAACTTCTGTCGCCTTGGTATTGATGAACTAATATGACACTAACAACCTTTTTATTACAAGCAGTAGCAAGTCTTCTTGCAATTATCACTTTTTTAATCGTACTCAATGTTCAACGTTCTATGCTCTTGCCAGGAGGAATTTTGGGCATGGCTGTCTGGCTAATTTATCTCTTACTTAAAGAACCGACCAATGTGATTGTGGCTACTTTTATTGCAGCCATTATCGGTTCTTGTGTCAGCCAGATTTTAAGTATTCTTTATAAGACCCCTGCTGTGGTCTTTATCTTAGCAATCTTGGCACCTCTGGTTCCGGGTTATCTTTCTTATCGAACAACTGCCTTTTTTGTGACGGGAGATTACAGTCACGCCATTGCTAGTGCAACCTTGGTTGTTATGTTGGCTTTGGTGATTTCCATTGGAATGGCTAGTGGAACAGTGATTCTCAGATTTTATTCCTACTTACGAAAGCAGCAAAATAATTAGACTAATAAGGGACTTGCTTTGGTGAATAAAGTCTTTTTTCTCTCTTTTACTGCTATTTGTGATAAAATAGTATAGAACGATTTTTTACAATGAATGATAAAACAGAGGTAAATATGACAATCGGTATTGATAAGATTGGTTTTGCGACCAGTCAATATGTCTTGAAATTACAAGACTTAGCAGAAGCGAGGGGAATTGACCCTGAAAAATTAAGCAAAGGACTCTTACTCAAGGAATTGAGTATTGCGCCTCTAACTGAGGATATCGTGACCTTGGCAGCCAGTGCAAGTGATTCTATTTTAACTGAGCAAGAAAGAGCAGAAATTGATATGGTCATTGTGGCTACTGAGTCAGGAATTGACCAAAGTAAAGCTGCGGCCGTCTTTGTTCATGGTTTGCTGGGCATCCAGCCTTTTGCTCGTAGTTTCGAGATTAAAGAAGCCTGCTATGGAGCGACAGCTGCCCTTCATTATGCCAAATTGCATGTGGAAAATTCTCCAGAGTCCAAGGTCTTGGTCATCGCAAGCGATATTGCCAAGTACGGTATTGAAACTCCAGGAGAACCAACTCAAGGTGCTGGAAGTGTGGCTATGTTGATTACACAAAATCCACGCATTATGGCCTTTAATAATGACAATGTGGCTCAGACTCGTGACATAATGGATTTCTGGCGTCCAAATTACTCAACAACTCCTTATGTAAATGGTGTTTATTCTACCCAACAATATCTAGATAGTTTGAAAACGACTTGGCTTGAATACCAAAAACGCTACCAGCTTACTTTGGATGATTTTGCGGCTGTTTGCTTCCACTTGCCTTATCCTAAATTAGCGCTAAAAGGCTTGAAAAAAATCATGGATAAGAGTCTGTCGCAAGAGAAAAAAGACCTCTTGCAAAAGCATTTTGACCAGTCTATTCTCTACAGTCAAAAGGTGGGGAATATCTACACAGGTTCACTTTTCCTTGGACTTTTGTCTCTCTTGGAAAATACAGATAGCTTGAAGGCTGGCGATAAAATCGCCCTTTATAGTTACGGAAGTGGGGCTGTAGCTGAGTTCTTCAGTGGTGAGTTGATTGAAGGATATGAAGCTTATCTAGATAAAGACCGTTTGAACAAGCTCAACCAACGAACTGCCCTGTCTGTTGCAGACTATGAAAAAGTCTTCTTTGAGGAAGTAGAGTTAGATGAAACAAACTCTACCCAGTTTGCTGGCTATGAAAATCAAGATTTTGCCTTGGTTGAAATTGTGGACCACCAACGCCGTTATAGCAAGGTTGAAAAATAATGAAGATAAGTTGGAATGGATTTTCTAAAAAATCATACCATGAGCGCCTCGAGCTGTTAAAAGCTCAGGCGCTCCTTAGTCCTGAGAGACAAGAGAGTTTGGAGCAGGATGAACAGATGAGTGTGACTGTGGCAGACCAGCTGAGTGAGAATGTGGTGGGAACTTTTTCACTGCCTTATTCGCTGGTTCCAGAGGTTCTCGTTAACGGTCAGGAATACACAGTTCCCTATGTGACAGAAGAACCCTCAGTGGTTGCTGCGGCCAGCTATGCAAGTAAAATCATCAAGCGTGCAGGCGGGTTTACTGCGCAAGTCCATGAGCGTCAGATGATTGGTCAGGTAGCCCTTTATCAAGTTGCTGATCCAGATTTAGCGCAAGAGAAAATTGACGGCAAGAAAGTAGAACTCTTGGAACTTGCCAATCAAGCTTATCCTTCTATCGTTAAACGTGGAGGTGGGGCGCGTGATTTGCATGTAGAGCAGATAAAAGGCGAAACAGACTTTCTCGTTGTGTATCTCCATGTCGATACCCAGGAAGCCATGGGTGCTAATATGCTCAACACCATGCTGGAGGCCTTGAAACCAGTCTTAGAAGAACTCAGTCAGGGACAAAGTCTTATGGGAATCCTGTCTAATTACGCGACTGATTCTCTGGTGACGGCAAGCTGTCGCATCGCCTTTCGCTACTTGAGCCGCCAAAAGGACCAAGGACGAGAAATTGCGGAGAAAATTGCGTTGGCTAGTCAGTTTGCGCAGGCTGATCCTTATCGAGCAGCTACCCATAATAAAGGAATTTTTAATGGTATTGATGCCATTTTGATTGCCACTGGTAATGACTGGCGTGCTATTGAGGCGGGGGCCCATGCCTATGCCAGTCGAGATGGGCGCTATCAAGGTCTTAGTCAATGGACGTTGGACCTTGAAAGAGAAGAATTGGTCGGTGAGATGACCCTGCCCATGCCTGTGGCGACCAAGGGCGGCTCTATCGGTCTCAACCCTCGTGTAGCCCTCAGTCATGAACTACTGGGAAATCCTTCTGCCAAAGAATTAGCCCAGCTTATCGTGTCTATCGGGCTTGCCCAAAACTTTGCGGCCCTCAAAGCCTTGGTCAGCACAGGAATTCAGCAAGGCCACATGAAATTGCAGGCTAAATCTTTAGCTCTCCTAGCTGGTGCTAGTGAGTCTGAAGTTGCTCCCCTGGTCGAGCGCCTCATCGCAGATAAAACCTTTAATCTAGAGACTGCCCAGCGTTATCTAGAAAATTTAAGATCATAAAAAAACTCAGACGAATTAGTCTGAGTTTTCTTGTGCTTATACTCAATGAAAATCAAAGAGCAAACTAGGAAGCTAGCCGCGAGCTGCTCAAAACACTGTTTTGAGGTGGCAGATGGAAGCTGACATGGTTTAAAGAGATTTTCGAAGAGTATTAAATACTTTTTCCTGGTAATAGGGTGACTGGTAAGAAGTAACCAGTTGTTGCGACTTCCTTGCCTTCAATCTTTTTCAAGAGAAGATCAACAGTGAGGCAGGCAATCTCTTCCAAAGGTTGCTTGATGGTCGCGAGTTGAGGATAGTAATTCTCGATAAAGTAAGTCCCATCATAGCCGATGACCTTGAGCTCTTCAGGAACAGAAATACCCAGTTCTTGGGCAATTTTAATGACTAGAATAGCGGTCAAATCATCCGAAGCAAAGATGGCATCTGGTTTTTGATGGGTCAAGATATTCTTGATTTCCATTTCTTTTCTGACTGGAGAAAAGTCACTGGAAACATTGATAATAGGTGCTTTGGGGAGAATAGATGCAAAGCCAGCGTGGCGTAGTCCGGTTGGCGAATTAGAATTGTCATTCCCTGTAATCATGATGATAGACTGGGCACCTGTCTTGACTAAGGTCTGGGCTGCGAGAACCCCACCAGCATAATTGTCAGAGGAAACGACTGGAATGTCTGGAGACAGATTTCGGTCAAAGGAAATAATCGGTGCTGTCACACGATTGTAGTCTTCGATTCCCAAGTTGTGACTACCAGAAATGATGCCGTCTACCTGATTGGCTTCTAACATTTCGATGTATTCGCGTTCCTTTTCAGAATCGTGCTCACTGTTGCAGATGATGGTCTTATAACCATTTTTGAAGAGTTGGTGTTCCAGCTTATCAATCAATTCTGCGTAGAAAACGTTGGAAATATTTGGGAAAATCAAGCCGATTAATTTAGCCGATTTTCCTTGCAGACTACGAGCTAGGTTGTTGGGTTTATAGCCCAATTCCCGCATGGCTTCATTGACCTTTTGAATAGTTTTCTCTGATAAATAGCCTTTTTTATTGATAACCCGAGAAACGGTAGTAGGGCTGACGCCTGCAAGTTTGGCGACATCAGTTAGTTTTGCGACCATAATCTAATTCATAGTAAGTTCCAGTTGGGTTTCCAGATTTGATCAGGATACCATTTTGGTCCGCATGTGGGAAGACACGACCAGAAAATACTTTTTCTCCTTTATTGATGAAAATTTCAAAGACAGAGTTATCGATGAAGATTGTAGCAGTAGTAGCCTGGTTATCGATTGGGCAAGAACGAGTTGTCCCAAATTCTTGAGCGTACTGTTCACCAGCTTGGCTACGATCCACTGTCACTTGACCATTTACAAGGTCAAAGTTGATTGAAAGTCCCTTGCCTTCTTTATCAGCAAGTAAGACAATCTCGCTCTGGCTATTGGCTTCCAAGTTGAGTTCAAGTTCGTAAGTGTTATTGGTTTGGGCACGATTTGAGAAGGCTTCTTCAGAAGCACGAAGGTCCTTGACAGCTGCGACTGGGTATTGGTAGAGTTTACCGTCTTTGATAGTGAGTTCTTTGACCAAAGAGAAGGTTCCTTGGTGGTCAAAACGATCAGAAGGGTAAGAAACATCTGGCAAACCAAGCCAGCTAACAGCTAGAGCACGTCCATCAGGAGAGTTGAAGGCTTGAGTTGCATAGGCTTCGAAACCATAGTCCATGTTTTGAAGTTGAGACACATCTACCATTTTGGCATTTTCAGGGTCAAAGGAAGCCCCAATCTTATACATATTTGGATAGATATTATCGTAATCTAGAACTTTCTTATCCAATCCTTGTGGGCAGTAAAGAAGGACAGGTTGCTCCCCTACAAAGATCAGATTTGGGCATTCCATCATATAGGCAGTGCGGTCGTTAGCAAAGTCAAGGTCGCCAACAGCTTGCCAGTTTGTGTAGTCGTTGTCAATAGCTTTGTAGAGACGAACGAAGCCTTTTTTCTCCAAATCTTGTCCACCGACGATGGCATAGTATTGACCTTTAAAATTAAAAATTTGCGGATCGCGGAAGTGGTCTGTAGAGTCTGCCGGCTGGTCAATTAAGATCTTGTCAATCTTCGTAATATTGCCTTCCTTATCCATCAAAGCCCCAATCTGGTATGGGTGACGGATCCAATTTTCATCGCGGACATTTCCTGTATAAAATAGGAATAAGTTATCGCCAAACTGCATGGCAGAACCAGAGTAGGCACCGTGGCTATCTAATGGAGTGTCAGGCAAAACTTTGACTCCAGTTTCTGTGAAATGAACCAAGTCCTCACTTTCCAATTGAACCCAAGATTTCAAACCATGGGCTGCACCAAAAGGAAAGTTCTGATAAAAAACAATCCACTTTCCATCAAAGTAAGAAAAGCCATTTGGGTCGTTTAGGAGTCCTGTTTTTGGCTCAACATGGTAATGAGTATGCCATGGAGATTGTGCCATATTTTCTTTTATATGTTGAATTTCTTCTTGCGTCCAATCTTGATAAAGTCTGTAACGACGCTCAGTTGTCCATTTCATTCATTCATTCCTCCAAAAATCTTATCACTTTTAATAGTAACCGTTTTCGGAAAAAAAAGCAAGCCTTTTATGTTAAAAAAAAGAAAAAACTGTCAAACGTTTGTCACAAAATAAATGCAGGAAATCAATCAAATTTTCACGAAAATATGAAAGAGAATGAAACAAAACCCTTTTAAATAAGATTTTAAACTTATTTTTTCAAGGAATACCTGATAAAACAGTCAAAATCAATCAATCTAAAGCATGCTTACTAAGTGGATAGAATATTTTTTCTGCAAAACGCTTGACATATTTCTAAAACATGATAAAATAATAGTCGTAGGGCGGATAAAATCGCTTTCAAACAAGAACAAAATTTTATATAAGGAGATTTTTGCAAATGAACAATCAGGAAATTGCAAAAAAAGTCATCGATGCCTTGGGCGGACGTGAAAATGTCAACAGTGTTGCCCACTGTGCGACTCGTCTTCGTGTCATGGTCAAAGATGAAGGAAAAATCAATAAAGAAGTGATTGAGAACTTGGAAAAAGTTCAAGGTGCTTTCTTTAACTCAGGTCAATACCAAATCATCTTTGGTACAGGTACAGTTAACAAAATGTACGATGAAGTTGTTGCACTTGGTTTGCCAACATCATCTAAAGATGATATGAAAGCAGAAGCTGCCAAACAAGGGAACTGGTTCCAACGTGCTATCCGTACTTTCGGTGACGTTTTCGTTCCAATCATCCCAGTTATCGTAGCAACAGGTCTTTTCATGGGTGTACGTGGTCTATTGACTGCTCTTGGAATGACACTTCCAGCTGACGTGACAACTTACACGCAAATCTTGACAGATACAGCCTTTATCATCTTGCCAGGTTTGGTTGTGTGGTCAACCTTCCGTGTATTCGGTGGAAATCCAGCCGTTGGTATCGTTCTTGGTATGATGCTTGTTTCTGACTCGCTTCCAAACGCTTGGGCAGTCGCTTCAGGTGGTGAAGTAACAGCTATGAACTTCTTTGGTTTCATCCCTGTTGTTGGTTTGCAAGGTTCTGTTCTTCCAGCCTTCATCATCGGGGTTGTCGGAGCTAAATTTGAAAAAGCTGTCCGCAAGGTTGTTCCAGATGTCATTGACCTCTTGGTAACGCCATTTGTTACACTTTTGGTCATGTCTATCCTTGGACTCTTTGTCATTGGACCGGTCTTCCACGTCGTTGAAAACTACATCCTTATCGCTACAAAAGCGATCCTCAGCTTGCCATTTGGTCTTGGTGGTTTCTTGATCGGTGGGGTTCACCAATTGATTGTCGTGTCAGGTGTGCACCACATTTTCAACTTGCTTGAAGTTCAATTGCTTGCTGCTGACCATGCTAACCCATTCAACGCGATCATCACAGCTGCTATGACAGCTCAAGGTGCTGCGACTGTTGCGGTTGGTGTTAAAACTAAAAATCCAAAACTAAAAACACTTGCTTTCCCAGCTGCTCTTTCTGCCTTCCTAGGTATTACAGAGCCTGCTATTTTCGGGGTTAACTTGCGTTTCCGTAAACCATTCTTCCTTTCATTGATTGCTGGTGCAATCGGTGGTGGATTGGCTTCTATCCTTGGACTTGCAGGTACTGGTAATGGTATCACCGTCATCCCTGGTACAATGCTTTACATCGGTAACGGACAACTTGCACAATACCTTCTTATGGTAGCTGTATCATTCGTTCTTGGTTTCGCTCTTACTTATATGTTTGGTTATGAGGATGAAAAAGAAGTTGCTACTGAAGTAGAGACAGAACGTTTGGTCCAAGAAGAAACAACTGGTAACATTCCAGCAACTCTTCGAAATGAAACACTTGTAACTCCTATCGTCGGTGATGTTGTCGCTCTTGCCGATGTCAATGACCCAGTCTTCTCAAGTGGAGCTATGGGACAAGGTATCGCTGTGAAACCAAGCCAAGGTGTGGTATATGCACCAGCTGATGCTGAAGTTTCAATTGCCTTTCCAACAGGACACGCTTTTGGTTTGAAAACAACTGATGGTGCTGAAGTCTTGATCCACGTTGGTATTGACACTGTATCTATGAATGGTGAAGGTTTTGAAGCAAAAGTTGCTCAAGGTGATAAGGTTAAAGCTGGCGATGTTCTTGGAACCTTTGACTCAAACAAAATTGCTGCAGCTGGTCTTGATGATACAACAATGGTTATCGTTACAAATACAGCTGACTACGCTTCAGTAGCTCCAGTCGCAACAGGTTCAGTTGCGAAGGGGGATGCTGTGATCGAAGTGAAAATCTAATCAATCCTCTCTAATGTGAAAACGAACAAATGACATGTTTGTTCGTTTTTGCTTGAATGGTAAGATTTACAGAGGAAAATCTAAAAAATTGAGAAACTTAGATTTTTAAAATATGCTATAATAAAGAAAATAAAAACAAGAGGTTTATCATGACAAAATTATATGGAAGCTTGGAAGCGGGCGGTACAAAGTTTGTCTGTGCTGTCGGTGATGAAAACTTTAACGTTGTAGAAAAAACACAATTTCCAACAACAACTCCAATCGAAACAATCGATAAAACCATTGAGTTCTTCTCAAAATTCGATAACCTTGCTGGCCTTGCAGTTGGTTCATTTGGTCCGATTGATATTGATAAAAACTCAAAAACTTATGGCTTTATCACAACGACTCCAAAACCAAACTGGGCAAATGTGGACTTGCTTGGTGCCCTTCGTCGCGCCCTCAACGTGCCAATGTACTTCACTACAGACGTAAACAGCTCTGCCTATGGTGAAGTGGTTGCCCGTAACAATGCTGGTGGTCGTATCGAAAACTTGGTTTACTACACAATCGGTACAGGTATCGGTGCAGGTGTCATCCAACGTGGTGAGTTTATCGGCGGTGTGGGTCACCCTGAAATGGGTCATTATTATGTTGCTAGACACCCAATGGATATTGAAAAAGAGTTTAAGGGTGTTTGTCCTTTCCATAAGGGATGTCTGGAAGGCTATGCAGCTGGTCCAAGTTTGGAAGCTCGTACAGGTGTACGTGGGGAAAATATTGAACTCAACAACCCTGTTTGGGATGTTCAAGCCTACTATATCGCTCAAGCTGCGGTTAATGCGACAGTGACTTTCCGCCCAGACGTGATTGTCTTTGGTGGAGGGGTCATGGCTCAACAACACATGCTAGACCGTGTCCGTGAGAAATTTACATCTCTTCTCAATGGTTACCTACCAGTACCTGATGTGCGTGACTACATCGTGACACCAGCAGTAGCAGGAAATGGTTCTGCCACACTTGGGAACTTTGTTCTTGCAAAAGAAGTTTCAAAATAAAGCACAAAATCCGCTTGGGGAACCAAACGGATTTTTTATGTGTCAAAGCATTTGCCAGAAGAAGTCGATAATATAGGTCAGACCGTAGGTATAAACCACGAGAGTAAAGGGCTTGGTCAGAATGATGATAGTCATATAGCGCTTGAAGCTCATCTTGGTCAGGGCAGCCAGCATACAGAGAAAGTCAGCTGGACTAATGGGCCAAATCATCATAAAGATAAAGAAACGGTCAAAACGATTGCCCTTATCCAGCCAACCGATATACTTGTCATAGGTGCGCTTGCTGACGACAGACTGGACAAAGGCAGCTCCATAGAGTCGCACCAGATAAAAGATAATGGCACAGCCAATCACAATCCCGATATAGTTGTAGATAGTCCCGATGATGTGACCATAGATAAAGACCCCAGCTACCGAGGTCAAGGCCCCAGGAATGATAGGGACGACCGTTTGTAAAATCTGTAAAAAGATAAAGAGAGGTGGCCCCCAGATCCCTGCCTGCTGGATAAAGGCAGAGAGGGTTTCCTTAGACTGTAAAATCCCAGCCTGATAAGCCCAAATACAGAAAATCAAACTCCCAACCCCACCGACAATCGATGAGATATTGATAACTTGCTGCAGAAGGGGAGAAACAGCTTTCATTTGTTTATCCTGTGACATGTAAACTCCTCATAGATAGTATAACTCTACTATACCATATTTTGGAGGAGAAAGGGGGAAAGGATTGTTTTGGGATTAGAGGGAACTTCAAGAATTTAAACCTAATTTTATTCCAATTATAAAATTTAAGAACGGGTTTCATGATATAATGTGTATAAGTAAATTGAAGTTGGAGAAAATAAATGAAATCAACAATAGAGAAAATTAATAAATTTCGAGATGATCGGGATTGGAGAAAATTTCACAATGAAAAAGATTTAGCTATTTCTATCTTGCTGGAATCTAGTGAACTTCTAGAATTGTTCCAATGGAAGCAGCCTGAAGAAGTTACAACAAATTCTCTTGAAAGAATTAAAGAAGAACTAGCAGATGTGCTAATATATTCAATGATGTTAGCTGATAATTTACAACTGGATATAGAACAGATTATTGAAGAAAAATTAGAAAAAAATAAAGCGAAATATCCTGTTAAATTAAGTAAGGGGAATAATAAAAAATATACTGAATTATAGTGTTGAGTAACTGATATGAGTAAAATATTGAAACCAGTAATTGAAGAAGTAAAATATGAAAGTGGTTCATTAGACACTTTACAGGAAACTTTAAAAATCAGTTTTCGTGATGAAAACAAGATGCTATTGTTTGAGTATCCGACTATATATATTGTAAATGATAAAAATTCTGATGGATATAGTGTTTATGTAGGTGAAACAACAGATATTGTACGTCGTACAAATCAACATTTAGGTGAAATTAGAGAAGATTGGACTAAATTTTCAAAATCAAATACTACTAAAATGTTTGTTATAGGTCATCATCACTTTAATAAGTCTTTGACACTAGATATTGAGAATAGACTAATGTTGTATTTATTAAGTGTTGATAATGTTTCAAATGTTCAAAACAGACGAGGGAATCCTCAAAATAAATATTATACTTCTGATGAGCTTGATGAGATTTTTACTAAAATTTGGAGTTCGTTAAATAAGAAAAATAAGTATTTATTTCCAGCAGAAAGTATTGTTAGAAATTCTGCAATTTTTAAATCTTCTCCATTTCATAAATTAACCAATGAGCAATTAAAAGCGAAAAATGAAATCATTTTTAAAATTACATCAGCACTTAGTAAGAACGAGTTTGGAACTTTAATCTTGGTTAAAGGAGAAGCTGGTGCTGGTAAAACTGTTTTGATGAGTTCTTTAATCGATGATCTATTAAATTCTGATGACACGGATTTCCTAAGAGAAAATAATGCAATTAATTTGGTTGTTAATCATGATGATCAATTGAGTGTCTATAAAGAAATAGAGAAAAAGCTTGAATGGAAGAGTGGTTCAACTCTTGATGTTGCTTTGAAACCAACTCAGTTTTTAAACGCACTAAAAAAGCAAGATGCTAATGCTGGTATAGTTGTTATTGACGAAGGACACTTACTTTTGACTGCAAAAAATCAAGCTTATCAAGGTGGTAATCATTTAAAGGATATACTATCAAAATCGAAAGTAGTAGTTTTAGTGTACGATGATAATCAAATAATGAGTAAATCTCAAATATGGGTAGATGATTCATTTTTGACTTTACAGCATCAAGCGAGGCTGTCTGGCAATTTAATTGAATTAAATAATCAAATGCGTATAAAAGCCAGTGAATCAACAATTAGTTGGATTAGAAATATTATTGATAAAAGAGAAATTACCAAATTAAAAGAAGATAATAACTATGATATCCAGATATTTAATTCTCCTAAGGAATTACAGGATGCTATTAAATTAAAAGATGAGAATCGTCATTTAGGGATTTCTAGGTTAATAGCAACTTATGATTGGGAATATAGTAGTCAATCTAAACCTGAATCTAAAGATTATTGGTGTGTGGAAATAGATGACTGGTCTTGTCCTTGGAATAGAGAATTGAGTAGGGATAGGAAAAGCTCTAAACTTTCTTGGATTGAACAACCACAAACTATTGGTGAAGTAGGATCCACTTTTACTGTGCAAGGTTTTGATTTGAATTATGCTGGAGTCATTATTGGTCCATCGGTTAAATATAGAGATGGTAAAATTAAGTTTGATATCTCTGCTAGTAAAAATAAAGGAGCAGTTCAAAATAGGAAACTCGAAAATGGTGAAATGAAAAATTTTGGTGAAGATCTTTTAAAAAATGAATTAAATGTTTTACTTACAAGAGGAGTAAATGGACTCTATATCTACGCAGTAGATGAAGAACTTCAAGCGGCTTTAAAAAAGGCAATTTTATAAGATTATAAGGTAGGAATAGATATTTCTGAATCCAAACATGGTATAATGTCAATTATGAATAACAACAAACGTGCCCTTTGCCAGCAACTCTGGGCGAGAAACAAATACCTCGTTTTGAGTCATTCCAGCAATATTTATAATGATATTCGTCAATATCTCAAGAATGAAGAGGTGGAGCTGAGTCATGTTCAAGAACTGATTGACCGTGCCTGCCAGATTCCAGAACACAGGGGTCAGGTCTGCAATGCCTTTCAGCATATTTGGGGCTATTTTAAAAAGAAAGTGACAGATGCTGAGCGCCAGGACTACATGCTCTTGCTGGATCGCTACCGCTTTGGTCAGGCTTCTAAGGAAGACTTAATCGCTAAGACGAGAGAGTTGCTTGAACGCTATCCCAATACCTACTTGCAACATTCGACTTTACTGAAAGGAGACTCCCATGAGACTTTGGCATGAGGCTTTGATTTCACAACTTCCCCGTCCTCAGCTCTTGGGACAACATCGAGAATGCTGCGCCCTGAGTGGCAATGGCTGGGGCAGAAAGCATGCAACGGTGGACTATGTCTTTACCCACTCGCCCTATCGTCTCTATGCCTATCATCGCTTGATCATGGAGGAGATGGCTGGCCGTGGCTACAAGGTTAGTCCAGAGTGGTTGGACAAGAACTACCGTGGTAAGACCTGCCCTCCTTATCAAGACTTAGTAGAGGAAAAGCTGAAAAGTCCTATCTATAGTGAGCATGATGCTACCTACTATGAGGAGTGTCTGGCAAATCTCCGTGAGAAGGGGATCAACCTATAGTCTTTTCTAATAACAAGTCATAGTCGCTTATAAGAATTACTAATAACGCGTTTGGCCAGTCTAACTGAAATATAGTTAAAAAACAAGCTACACAAAGGATTTGAGGCATTTGTCTCAAGTCTTTTTCTTTTGTTTAAAACAGAGATATAGTTTCAAACTATATCAAAGCCTAATTTTTTACAATTATACAGATGATTCCTTTTCTGTTAAGATAGTTTCAACAACAAATTTTGGAGGACACATCATGTCAACTACAATCATCGGTTTCCCTCGTTTGGGAGAATTCCGCGAATTAAAATTTACAACTGAAAAATACTTTAGAAAAGAAATCTCAGAAGAAGAACTTTTGGCAGCAGCAAAAGACTTGCGTGCTAAACACTGGAACATCGTCAAAGAAAAAGGCATTACTGAAATTCCATCAAATGATTTTTCTCACTATGACAACTTCCTAGATGCAGCTTTCCTTTTCAACGTGGTACCTGCATCTGTTCAAAACTTGGACTTGTCTGATCTTGAGCGCTACTTTGCTTTGGGACGTGGTTACCAAGGAGAAAAAGGGGATGTTCGCGCCCTTCCAATGAAGAAATGGTTCAACACCAACTACCACTACATCGTGCCTAAATTTGAAAAAGATACTCAAGTAAAATTGGCTGGTCACAAGATTTTCGATGAGTTCCAAGAAGCAAAAGAACTTGGTCTCAACACTCGTCCTGTTCTTGTAGGTCCATTCACTTTCCTTCAATTGTCAGACTTTGAAGAAGGTGTGAAAGCAGAAGACTTCGTAGACAGCTTAGTAGCTGCTTACCAAGAAGTTTTTGCTAAATTGGCTGAACTTGGTGCGACTCGCATCCAACTCGACGAAGCGGCTCTTGTAAAAGACTTGACTGCTGAAGAAAAATCTCTCTTCTTGAACCTCTACAACAAACTTTTGGCTGACAAAAAAGGTCTTGAAGTCTTGCTTCAAACTTACTTCGGAGACGTTCGTGACGTTTACGCTGATCTTGTAAACTTGCCAGTTGATGCGATTGGTCTTGATTTCGTTGAAGGTAAGAAAACTCTTGAATTGGTTAAAGGTGGCTTCCCAGCTGACAAGACTCTCTATGCAGGTATTGTCAATGGTAAAAACATCTGGCGTAACAACTACGAAAAGAGCTTGGCTATTCTTGAGCAAATCCCAGCTGAAAACATCGTATTGACAAGCTCATGCTCACTTCTTCATGTGCCATTTACAACTGCTAATGAAGAATTTGAACCAGCTATCTTGAACCACTTTGCTTTCGCAGTTGAAAAATTGGATGAAATCCGTGATTTGGATGCTATCCGCAATGGTAAAGGTGAAGAAGCTCTTGCAGCTAACAAAGAACTCTTTGCGACTGAACGTGTTGGTGTTAATGCAGAACTTCGTGCGCGCATCGCTGGTTTGACAGACGCTGACTACACTCGTTTGCCAGCTTTTGCAGAGCGTGAAGCTATCCAAGAAGAAGCTTTCAAACTTCCAGCTCTTCCAACAACAACTATCGGTTCATTCCCTCAAACAAAAGAAGTTCGTGCCAAACGTTTGGCTTACCGTAAAGGTGAATTGTCTCAAGAAGAGTACGACGCTTTCCTTGCTGAAACAATCGACGAATGGATCAAATGGCAAGAAGATATCGACTTTGATGTCCTTGTTCACGGTGAATTTGAGCGTAACGACATGGTTGAGTACTTCGGTCAAAACTTGTCAGGTTACCTCTTCTCTAAAAATGGTTGGGTACAATCTTACGGTATGCGTGGGGTGAAACCACCAATCATCTGGGGTGATGTCACTCGTCTTAACCCAATCACTGTGAAATGGTCTAGCTATGCACAAAGCCGTACAAACAAACCTGTTAAAGGTATGTTGACTGGACCTGTTACCATCCTCAACTGGTCATTCCCACGTGAAGACATCTCTATCAAGGATTCAACTCTTCAAATCGCCCTTGCTATCAAGGATGAAGTACTTGAACTTGAAGCTGCTGGTGTGAAAATCATCCAAATCGACGAAGCTGCTCTTCGTGAAAAATTGCCACTTCGTCGTAGCGACTGGTACGAAGACTACCTTGACTGGGCAATTCCTGCCTTCCGCTTGGTACACTCAACAGTAGCGCCAGATACACAAATCCACACTCACATGTGTTACTCAGAATTTACAGATATCATCCCAGCTATCGACAACTTGGATGCGGACGTTATCTCATTTGAGGCTAGCCGTTCAAATCTTGAAATCTTGGACGAACTCAAAGCGAAAAACTTCCAAACAGAAGTGGGACCTGGGGTTTACGATATCCACTCACCTCGTGTGCCGAACGAAGGCGAAATCGACAACACAATCGAAGCCATCCTTGCTAAAGTGCCAAGCAAGAAAGTTTGGATTAACCCTGACTGTGGTTTGAAAACACGTGGTATTCCAGAAACAAAAGAAAGCTTGATCCGCCTTGTTGAAGCAGCTAAAGCTGCGCGTGAGAAATTGTAAGATAAGGATTTCTCTGGAAGCACTGTTTGGTCAATCTGCCTGTTTCACTTGGATTCTAAGAGTCCAGCTAACGAAAAAATCAACTAGAAAAGGATAATGACTATGTCACGCCAAACACCGTCACTCTCATTTGAAGTGTTCCCTCCCAACCCAGCCGTGGGTAATGATAAAATTATTTCTGCTCTTCAAGATATGCAGGAGTTGGCTCCTCACTTTATCAGTGTAACTGCCAGCAATAATAAATTTAATATCAAGGAAACGACGGTTCGTTTGGCTGACTTTATCCAAAATGACTTGGCGATTCCGACTATTGCTCACTTGCCAGCCATTTATTTGACCAAAGACATGGTTGCTGAAACCATTGCAGACTTGGACAAGGTTGGCGTGCAGAAAATCTTGGCTCTTCGTGGGGATATTATTCCTGATGTGGAGCCACAGAAGGATTTCCGTTACGCAACTGACTTGATTGAGTTCATTAAGGAACAAGCTCCTCACTTTGATATTGTTGGTGCTTGTTATCCAGAAGGTCACCCGGATTCACCAAATCAGATTTCAGATATTCAAAATCTTAAGAAGAAAGTGGATGCAGGCTGTTCCAGTCTTGTGACTCAGCTTTTCTTTGACAATGAGCGCTTCTATGATTTCCAAGACAAATGCATTTTGGCTGGGATTGATGTTCCTATTCATGCAGGGATTATGCCAATTCTGAATCGAAATCAGGCTCTTCGCCTCTTGAAGACTTGTGAGAATATCCATCTTCCACGTAAATTTAAAGCCATCTTAGACAAGTATGAGCATGACCCTGAGTCGCTCAGAGCAGCAGGACTTGCCTATGCAGTGGACCAAATCGTGGACTTGGTAACTCAGGATGTTGCCGGTGTACATCTCTACACTATGAACAATGCAGAAACAGCAAAACACATCCACCAAGCAACTCATGCCTTGTTTAATCATCAGTCTCTAGGATAATAAAAAGCAAACCATTCTTCTCAAGTGAGGGGAATGGTTCCTTTTTAATGGTAAAGGCCGCACTTTTTAAGAAAAATATGATAGAATAGACTCTGTACGTACTTGATACAAAGATGAGGGTATAAACAGATTTTTAACTATTCAAATCTGCTATAAAAAGGAAAAATACTAAAGAATAATATTTTTAAACTTTTCAAAGTATCTAATAGTTGAACACGGGCTAAATCCCTAGTGAAAAAGATAGATTTCCTAGTGTGCATCGCACACTGCGTCAATCTCCTATTTTCATACGGGATTCTTCACGCCCTTTGTATCCTGATCTTTGTAGGCAAGGCGTATAATTTCATCAATCCAAAGGGGATTAAAATGACAAAACAAGTGTTTCAAACGACTTTTGCGGGTCGTGAGTTGATCGTAGAGACTGGTCAGGTTGCTAAGCAAGCAAATGGCTCTGTTGTTGTACGTTACGGTGAGTCAACTGTCTTGACTGCTGCCGTTATGTCTAAGAAAATGGCAACTGGAGATTTCTTCCCTCTTCAAGTCAACTACGAAGAAAAAATGTATGCAGCTGGGAAGTTTCCTGGTGGCTTTATGAAACGTGAAGGACGTCCTTCAACGGATGCGACTTTGACAGCGCGTTTGATTGACCGTCCAATCCGTCCTATGTTTGCGGAAGGTTTCCGTAATGAAGTCCAAGTCATCAACACCGTGCTTTCTTATGATGAAAATGCTTCTGCACCAATGGCTGCTATGTTTGGATCATCCTTGGCGCTTTCTATTTCAGATATTCCATTTGATGGACCAATTGCTGGGGTACAAGTGGGATATGTAGATGGTCAAATCATCATCAACCCTAGTCAAGAACAAGCAGAGCAATCTCTCCTTGAATTGACAGTAGCTGGTACCAAACACGCTATCAACATGGTAGAGTCTGGTGCCAAAGAATTGTCAGAAGAAATCATGTTGGAAGCCCTTCTTAAAGGGCACGAAGCAGTCAAAGAATTGATTGCCTTCCAAGAAGAAATTGTTGCAGCTGTTGGTAAAGAAAAAGCAGAAGTGGAATTGCTTCATGTGGACGCTGACTTGCAAGCTGAAATTATCGCAGCTTACAACAGCGACCTCCAAAAAGCGGTTCAAGTAGAAGAAAAATTGGCCCGTGAAGCTGCAACTCAAGTAGTTAAAGACCAAGTGACTGCTGTTTACGAAGAAAAATATGCGGACCACGAAGAATTTGACCGTATCATGCGTGATGTGGCTGAAATCTTGGAACAAATGGAACACGCTGAAGTGCGCCGCTTGATTACAGAAGACAAGGTGCGTCCTGACGGCCGTAAGGTCGATGAAATCCGTCCTTTGGATGCGGTTGTTGACTTCCTTCCTCGTGTGCACGGCTCTGGTCTCTTCACTCGTGGACAAACTCAGGCTCTTTCAGTCTTGACCTTAGCTCCAATGGGAGAAACTCAAATCATTGATGGTTTGGATCCAGAGTACAAGAAACGCTTTATGCACCACTATAACTTCCCACAATATTCTGTAGGGGAAACTGGACGCTACGGTGCGCCAGGTCGTCGTGAAATCGGTCACGGTGCTCTCGGTGAGCGTGCACTTGCTCAAGTCTTACCAAGCTTGGAGGAATTCCCATACGCTATCCGTTTGGTAGCAGAAGTCTTGGAATCAAATGGTTCTTCATCTCAAGCTTCTATCTGTGCAGGAACTCTTGCCCTTATGGCTGGTGGTGTGCCAATCAAGGCGCCAGTAGCTGGTATTGCAATGGGTCTCATCTCAGATGGAAATAACTATACAGTTTTGACAGATATCCAAGGTTTGGAAGACCACTTTGGAGACATGGACTTCAAGGTTGCAGGAACTCGTGACGGGATTACAGCCCTTCAAATGGATATCAAGATCCAAGGGATTACTGCAGAAATCTTGACTGAGGCTCTTGCCCAAGCTAAGAAAGCCCGTTTTGAAATCCTTGATGTGATTGAAGCAACCATTCCAGAAGTCCGTCCAGAATTGGCTCCAACTGCTCCGAAAATTGATACCATCAAGATTGATGTGGACAAGATTAAGATTGTCATCGGTAAGGGTGGAGAAACCATCGACAAGATTATCGCTGAAACAGGCGTTAAAATTGATATCGATGAAGAAGGAAATGTGTCTATCTACTCTAGTGACCAAGATGCCATTAACCGTGCCAAAGAAATTATTGCTGGTTTGGTTCGTGAAGCTAAGGTGGATGAAGTCTACCATGCTAAGGTTGTTCGTATTGAGAAATTTGGTGCCTTTGTCAACCTCTTTGACAAGACAGACGCCCTCGTTCACATTTCGGAAATGGCTTGGACGCGTACCAATAATGTCGAAGACTTGGTAGCAATCGGTGATGAAGTTGATGTTAAGATTATCAAGATTGATGAAAAAGGACGTGTGGATGCTTCTATGAAAGCCCTTCTTCCTCGTCCTCCAAAACCTGAACGTGATGAAAAAGGCGAAAAGTCTGAGAGACCTCACCGCCCACGTCATCACAAGGACCACAAACCTAAGAAAGAATTTACAGAAACACCAAAAGATTCAGAATAAGAAAAGGAGAAATGTATGGGATGGTGGCGCGAAACCATTGATATCGTAAAAGAAAATGATCCAGCGGCCCGCACCACTTTGGAGGTTTTGCTGACTTATCCAGGTGTCAAGGCCTTGGCGGCCCACCGTTTCTCGCATTTTCTCTGGAAGCATGGCTTTAAACTCCTGGCTCGTATGCACAGTCAGTTTTGGCGCTTTTGGACTCAGATTGAGATTCATCCAGGTGCCCAGATTGATTCAGGTGTCTTTATCGACCACGGTTCTGGTCTGGTAATTGGGGAAACAGCGATCGTTGAAAAAGGTGTTCTCCTTTATCACGGAGTGACTCTTGGTGGGACTGGTAAGGATGTTGGCAAACGCCATCCGACCGTTCGAAAGGGAGCACTCATATCAGCCCATGCCCAAGTTATCGGACCAGTAGAAATCGGTGCAAATGCCAAGGTCGGTGCTGCAGCAGTTGTCGTAGCAGATGTACCTAGTGATGTGACGGTTGTCGGTATTCCGGCCAAGATTGTCCGAGTTCATGGACAGAAGGATGAACCGACGATCCACGAAGTCGAAGAAAAACGAGAGTACTATGTCAATAAACTCGAGCAGGCTAAAGAAGCCAGTCACAGATCGTCTGGGTTGTAGAGGATACCTATATGATTCAAGCAAGAAACAAGTTAAGCCAAGAGGAGCTATCTGAGGCGAAAAAACTAATTAACTGTTGCCAAAACTATGACGGTACCTATCATGATCCCTATCTCTCTAACATGCTTAATTTTGACCCAAACATGCCCGCCTTTTTCCTTTATTATGAAAAAGGCGAACTTGTTGGTTTATTAACTGTCTATGCAGATGACCAAGATGTGGAAGTGACGATACTGGTTCATCCAGATCATCGCCGTCAGGGAATTGCGCGTGCATTGTTTACTTGTTTTGAGAGAGAAACAGCTTCTTTTCCGATTCATTCAGTCACTTTTCAGACAGAGCGTGTTTTTCTAGACCGCCATCCTGATTTTGTTAGTAACTGGGGATTGGTCGAGGACGAGGATACAGAAACTTGGTTAGGTAAGGATAGAAAACCTTATCCGTTAGCAAAGGTTTCTAATCTTGAAGTTTTGTTAGCAGATAGTTCGTATCAGGAGCAAATCAGTCAGTTAAAACTTCAGGCATTCTCAGAAGAGCATGAATCTAGAGAGATTGTGGATAGATATGTCGCTGAAGCTCTGAAGGATCCAGAAAGTCGCTTATATATTTTGTTAAAAGACGGTCAGATTATTGGAACTTGCACGGTAGATTTATCGACTAATACGAATTACTTCTACGGTTTAGCAATATCAGAACTTGAACGTGGGAAAGGCTATGGAAGCTATTTAGCAAAATCCCTTGTCAACCAACTAATTGAGCAAAATGACAAGGAATTTCAGATTGCAGTAGAGGACAGCAATGTAGGTGCCAAGCGCTTGTATGAAAAAATTGGCTTTGTCAAACAGACCCAGGTGGTTTATCTGAATGAGAAAGGAGCAAGGGATTCCGAAGTGTAGGGACATTCGGACTGAAATTCAATTGAACTCTTAGTGATGAAACTAACTGTTCTCGAATTTTAGTTTTCCTGACTATTATTTTATGATTAAAATTTACGACACCATGTCTCGTGATTTGCGAGAATTTGTCCCGATTGAGGACGGCAAGGTCAAGATGTATGTTTGTGGGCCAACCGTGTACAACTATATCCACGTGGGAAATGCTCGTTCGACGGTAGCTTTTGATACCATTCGTCGCTATTTTGAGTACCGTGGGTATGAGGTTGTCTATATTTCCAATTTTACAGATGTAGATGATAAGATTATCAACCGTGCCAAGGAAGAGGGCATCACGCCTCAGGAGGTTGCGGACAAGTACATCGCTGCCTTTCGTGAGGATGTGACAGCCTTGGGCGTCAAACCTGCGACCCGCAATCCGCGTGTGGTGGAGTTTATGGCTGACATCATCCGCTTTGTGGAAGATTTGATTGAAAAAGGCTTTGCCTACGAGAGTCAAGGAGATGTCTATTTCCGTGTGGAAAAATCTCACAACTATGCCAAATTGGCTAATAAAACCTTGGAAGATTTGGAGCTGGGTGCTTCAGGTCGTACCGATGAAGAAACAGCTCGTAAGGAAAATCCTGTAGACTTTGCCCTCTGGAAATCTGCCAAATCAGGCGAGATTTCTTGGGACAGTCCTTGGGGACCTGGTCGTCCGGGCTGGCACATCGAGTGTTCAGTCATGTCGACAGAGATTTTGGGCGACACCATTGATATTCACGGTGGTGGAGCTGACCTAGAGTTTCCTCACCATACCAATGAAATTGCCCAGTCAGAAGCCAAAACAGGTAAGACCTTTGCCAACTACTGGATGCACAATGGCTTTGTCAATATCGACAATGTCAAGATGTCCAAATCCTTGGGCAACTTTATCACAGTGCACGATGCCCTCAAAACGCTCGATGGGCAAGTGCTTCGTTTCTTCTTTGCGACTCAACATTACCGCAAGCCTATCAACTTTACGGAAAAGGCAGTGCGAGACGCCGAGACCAATCTCAAGTATTTGAAAAACACCTATGAGCAACCATTTACTGGAACTGTAGATGCTCAAGAGTTGCAAGCTTTTAAAGATAAGTTTGTAGCAGCAATGGATGAAGATTTTAACGCGGCAAATGGAATCACAGTAGTCTTTGAAATGGCCAAGTGGATCAATTCTGGCAACTATGATACAAGTGTTAAGGAAGCTCTTGCGGCTATGTTAGGGGTCTTTGGAATTGTCTTTATTGAGGAAGTTTTGGATGCAGAGATTGAAGACTTGATCCAAAAACGCCAAGAAGCGCGTGCCAATCGGGACTTTGCGACAGCGGACCAGATCCGTGACCAATTGGCTGCTCAAGGGATTAAGCTCCTTGACACCAAAGATGGAGTGAGGTGGACACGTGATTGATGTCAATCTCATTAACGGGATTGCGTTAGCTTTTGAGGGGGACGCGGTGTATTCTATGTATATTCGCCGTCACCTCATCCTCAAAGGCATGACAAAGCCCAATAAACTCCATCAAGAAGCGACCAAGTATGTCTCAGCCAAAGCTCAGGCTCGCCTGATTTCCCTTATGTTAGAGGAGCAGGTCTTAACAGAAAAAGAAGAAGAAATCTACAAACGTGGTCGCAATACCAATAGTCACACCAAGGCCAAAAATGCTGATGTGGTGACTTACCGTATGTCCACGGGTTTTGAAGCAGTCATGGGTTATCTCCATATGACTGAAAATCTGGAACGTCTTGAGAGCTTGATTTCGTGGTGCATCCAAAAAGTGGAGGGCTAGGACATGATGGCAAAAGAACTACAAGACTGGTTTCCTGAAGCTCAGATTTCAGACCAACCAGTAGAGAAAGAGGGCTATCTCACTCTCCCTTTAGCTTCTCAGCAGTGGATTTTGCTGGAGGAAGCTGGGCTCAGCGAGCGTGAAAAGCAGTTGGTTGCCCTTTTGACCCAGCAGGAGCAGGCTCGTTCGCTCAATCCTTGGTATTCTTATCTGATTGAGGGCAAGGGACAGGCACCGCAAGCTTTTAAAAAGATTCAGTTGGTTTATTGCCATCTTTCCTATTTTCAGCAGGAAAATCTAGCTTCTTGGCTAGATATGATGCGGACCCTTTTTCCTAACTGTCAGACGGTGCTGCAGGTCGGAGCTCAGGATTATGTTTTCGTGCTTCAACAAGACAAATACACTTCTGTACGAGCTATTTTAAGTGATACGATTGAAGCGGTTGAGTATGACTTTGGACTTCGTCTGTCAATCATGTTGGGCCAGGTTTGGTCTCAGACAGGCCATCAAGCCCTATCAGACTTGATTAAAGCAGAGCGCGATTTGTTTAAGACTTGGTGGCGTCATGGTCACCAAGGTGTTCATACTTTTTCTCAGCTCTATCTTTGGAGTATAGGAGAAAGACTCGTGGACTTGAAGGCAATCAAGGAATGTCTACATCAGATGATTTTGGATCAAGATCAGATTCAGGAAATCGTTCTCTCCCTTTGGGAAAATAGTGCTGTTCTCACTAAAACAGCCCAGCAACTTTATCTGCACCGCAATTCTCTCCAATACAAGATTGATAAATGGGAAGAGTTGACAGGGCTTCAGTTGAAGGAATTGACTGACTTGACCCTGTGTTATCAATTGATTTTACCAGATATTCTCTAAAGTTTTGTGCAAGTTGCACAGAACTTTTTTATTTTTTTGGTCATCTTGCCATAGAAATGTAAAGCGTTTTCATCTATAATAAAACTATCAAAAGACAAAAGGAGCTCACCTCATGGTAGAATTGAATCTTAAAAATATTTACAAAAAATATCCAAACAGCGAACACTACTCAGTTGAAGACTTCAACTTGGACATCAAAGACAAAGAATTTATCGTTTTCGTAGGTCCTTCAGGATGTGGTAAATCAACAACTCTTCGTATGATTGCTGGTCTTGAAGACATCACAGAAGGTACAGCATCTATCGATGGCGTGGTTGTCAACGACGTAGCTCCAAAAGACCGTGACATCGCCATGGTATTCCAAAACTACGCTCTTTACCCACACATGACTGTTTATGACAACATGGCTTTCGGTTTGAAATTGCGTAAATATAGCAAGGAAGACATTGACAAACGTGTGCAAGAAGCAGCAGAAATTCTTGGATTGAAAGAATTTTTGGAACGTAAACCAGCTGACCTTTCAGGTGGTCAACGTCAACGTGTTGCCATGGGTCGTGCGATTGTCCGTGATGCAAAAGTGTTCTTGATGGACGAACCTTTGTCAAACTTGGATGCCAAACTTCGTGTATCAATGCGTGCTGAAATCGCTAAAATCCACCGTCGTATCGGAGCTACAACTATCTACGTAACTCACGACCAAACAGAAGCGATGACTCTTGCAGACCGTATCGTTATCATGTCAGCAACTAAGAACCCTGCTGGTACAGGTACTATCGGACGTGTTGAACAAATCGGTACACCTCAAGAAGTTTACAAAAACCCAGTTAACAAATTCGTTGCAGGATTCATCGGAAGCCCAGCAATGAACTTCATCAATGTGAAATTGGTTGGTAGCGAAATTATTTCAGACGGTTTCCGTTTGAAAGTTCCAGAAGGAGCATTGAAAGTTCTTCGTGAAAAAGGCTACGAAGGTAAAGAATTGATCTTCGGTATCCGTCCAGAAGATGTGAATGCAGAACCTGCTTTCCTTGAAACATTCCCAGAATCAGTTGTGAAAGCTTCTATCTCTGTATCAGAATTGCTTGGTTCAGAATCTCACCTTTACTGCCAAGTTGGTAAAGATGAATTTGTTGCCAAAGTTGACGCTCGTGACTACTTGCAAACAGGTGCAACAGTTGAACTTGGATTTGACTTGAACAAAGCACACTTCTTCGATGTAGAAACTGAAAAAACAGTTTACTAAGATAAATAAAACTCAAAACACTGCTAGAAATCTGGCAGTGTTTTTTGAGATTGCGTAGAAAAACTCCTGGGAAATTCCAGGAGAGTATGAGTGGTTATTTAAACTTGAATCCTTCGTAAATAAGCTCTGTTTTTGGATTTTGTTTCTTAATCTGTTTGGCAAGTGACTTCATCATAGAAAGAGGACCACACATATAGACGCTCGCATGTTCGGGTACTTCTTTTTGTTCAAAATTAAGATAGGCGTCTTTCCTACTGTCTACTAGATGGAGTTCAAAATTAGGATTTTTCTGAGCATAGTCATGGAGCAAATCTATATAAACTGCATTTTCCTCTCCACGGAAGCTATAGTAGAAGTGAACCCGTTTATCTAAAATAGGATGTTCACGGATGTAAGAGATGAAGGGGGTAATCCCAATACCTCCAGCAATCCAAACCTGATTTTCTCGTCCTTCTTCTATAATCATGTGCCCGTAAGCTCTGTCAACGGTTACTTTGCTACCGACTTGAAGATTGTCATAGATATTCTTGGTATGGTCACCTGAATTTTTAACAGTAAAGTAAAGAGTTTGACCATGACCTCCTGAGATAGAAAAAGGATGCGGAGCGCTTTCAAAGCCTTCTTGGAAAATCTTTAGGAAGGCAAATTGTCCCGATTGATAGTTGAAAGGTCTGCTAAGATGGATTTGAATTTCTCTAGTATCGTGATTTAATCGTTTGAGATTGGTAATTTTCCCTAGATAGGGGAAGCCAATCTTTTGATATAGAAAAATGATATAAAAACCAGCTAGCAAGCCTAAAAGGGCATAGCTACCAACAAGAAAACTTAGAAGATTAAATATGAGAAGACGATTGCCCATCATCATGTAGACATGAAAGAGTCCAAAAATATAGGCTAGGTAAACCAGACGGTAAATCCATCGCCAAGCTTCGTATTGGATGTATTTGCCTAAATAGGCGACAAGGATGATACTGACAAAGATATAGATGGCAAGGTTACCAAACTGAGCAGCTAAACGAGAGCCCCACAAACCGCCCATACTAAAGTTATGAAAGATGAGTAGGATGATGGAGAGAAAGGCTGTGAATTTGTGGACAGTATAGACCTTCTCCAAACCGTGAAACCAGCTTTCTAGTAGTGGGAGACGAGTGGCTAGGATAAACGTCAGAGATAGGCTTGTTAAAGCTAGTCCTGGAATCATGAATTGGGGATAAGTGTTCATCCAAGTCAAAATAGTCAAGATAAAACTAGCTATGATAAAGAGTAGTCCTTTGATTGATTTCATAGAAAATTCCATTTCATTAAGATTTTAATTTGTTGTAAACAAGTTTGTGACATTTTATCATAGAAAAAGTATGGTGTCAAATTGAGGTCTATAAATATCTACTATCAAAAAAACTCTCCAATTTAACTGGAGAGTTGCTGTTTATTCTGCGGCTTGTTTCCAACGTTTTGCTAGCATATGAGATAGGCTCGAAATTGCTAGGTTGAAGCTGAAGTAGATGAGGGCAATCAGGATATAAAGACTAAACACTTGCTCTGGTTCGAAATAACGTCCCATGAGAATTTGGCTGGCTCCAAAGAGTTCTTGTAGGGCGATAACAGAGTAGAGAAGACTGGTATCCTTAATCACGGTTACAAACTGAGAAATGATGGCTGGCAACATTTTACGAATTGCTTGTGGGAGAATGATGTGGTAGAGGATTTGGGCTGAAGTGAATCCTTGCGACATTCCTGCTTCGTACTGTCCCTTGTCTACAGCATTGAGGCCACCTCGGATAATCTCAGCTAGAGCTGCTGAGGTAAAGAGAGTGAAGGCAGTGATTCCTGCTGGTGTGGATTTCATTTTGAAAACTAAAAAGATAGTGAAAATCCAGAGGAGGTTGGGAACGTTACGCACAAACTCGATGTAAATGCTGGAGATGATGCGCAAGATAGGATTTTTGCCATTTCTCATGACAGCTAGCACCGTACCGATAAGGGTAGAGAGGACGATGGCAATCAGAGAAATGTAGAGGGTCAAGCCAAATCCTTTAAAGATAAAGACTAGGTTATCTGGGGTCAAAACTTCTAAAATGGATTCCATAGTAACCTCCTAAAGTGAATAGGCTTTTTTGTTGGCCTGCTCCATCTTGCGACCAAACTGGGCAACAGGGAAGCAAAGAGAGAAGTAGAGCAGGGCAGCGCCTAAAAATGCTGGAATGTAGTTTCCGTTAAGTGCTGACCAAGACTTGGTCACAAACATCAAGTCCACTCCAGAGATGATGGCAACTGTAGAGGTGTTCTTGATGAGGTTGACGATTTGGTTGGTCAAAGGAGGGAGAATGATACGGAAGGCCTGAGGCAAGATAATCAAGCGCATGGCACTGATATAGGTAAACCCTTGTGACAAGGCGGCCTCCATCTGACCGCTAGGAATAGACTGAATGCCTGAGCGAATAACCTCAGCGATATAAGCGCCGTGATAGAGTCCCACGCAGAGAACAGCTGTCCAATAAATCGGAATCATGATGATATGGTCACTGATAAGAGGTAGGCCATAAAAAACGATAACAAACTGCACCAAGAGGGGAGTGTTTTGGTAAAATTCTACAAAGATACGAGCCAAAATGCGCAAAATCGGACGTTTGCTTGTTGACATAGCTCCAAAGAAGATGCCCAAGACCATGGCGAGGATAAAGGATCCAATCGCTAGGGCAAGGGTGAAGAGGAATCCATTGAAAAATTGGCCAAAATCCTGAAAATAGGCTGTCCAAGATGATAAATCTGTCATAGGGTATCCTCCTTAATCTGCGGTATGGCTAGATGGTTTGAGCTTGTAACGGTCATAAAGTTTTTGCAAACTGCCATCCTTGCTCCATTTAGTAACCAAGTTATCAAGATAGTCGTTGAGCTCGGTATTTGATTTCTTGGTAACAATACCGTAGTCAGATGGCTTGAAACTATCATTTAGCAGTTCTGTGCGTTTGCTGATGTAGCCAGATAGAATCGAGCGGTCAACGGAAAAGGCATCGATACGATGAGCGTGAAGGGAAGTAATCAATTCTGGGTAGGAACCAAGTTCGACGAATTTAAAGGTCAGGCCTTTCTTTTTACCCAGTTCGGTAATCAGGCGTTGGGTAATGGAACCTTGGGCAACACCGATGGTTTTTCCGTTTAGGTCCTCAATGCTTTTGATTTTGGCAGACTTATTGACCAAAAAGCCAGAAGCGTCGGTGTAGTAAGGGCTGGTGAAGTTGTAGAGTTTTTTGCGTTCATCTGTGATGGTAAAGGTCGCGATATCCATATCGACCTGTTCATTGTCTAGAAGGGGTCCGCGAGTTTGTGCTGTAACCGGCACATAACGAACCTTGACTTTGAGTTCATCAGCTACCATCTTGGCCAAGTCGGTTTCGATACCAGAATAGGTCCCTGTCTTGGGATCCTTGTAGCCGAAGTTGGGAACGTCTTGTTTCACACCGACAACTAGCTCGCCTCTCTTTTGAATATCTGCGACGCTGGTGTCGGCCTGAACTGGTTTTGCAGTAGCAAGGCTGAAAAGGCTAATCAATATTGCTGATAAAAAGAATTTCTTTTTCATAGGCGCCTCCTTATTTGACTTTGTCACTTTCGTGGTTGATGATTTTGCTGAGGAATTGTTGGGCACGAGGTTCGCTTGGATTGTCGAAAAAGTCATCGACATCTGTCGTATCCACCAAAACTTCTCCGTCAGCCATAAAGATGATGCGGTCCGCAACTTCACGGGCAAAGCCCATTTCATGGGTAACAACAATCATATTCATACCCTCGTGGGCCAACTTTTGCATAACTGCTAGAACATCGCCGATGGTTTCAGGGTCAAGAGCAGATGTTGGCTCATCAAAGAGGAGGAGTTCAGGATGCATGGCAAGACCACGAGCGATGGCAATCCGTTGTTTTTGTCCACCAGAAAGCATGGCTGGATATGAATCTTTCTTGTCCCACATATTTACAAATTCCAGATATTTTTGGGCTGTTTTTTCAGCTTCTTTTTTATCAATTCCTAGAACTTTTATGGGTGCAAGTGTCACGTTTTCTAACACTGTTTTGTGAGGGTAGAGGTTGAAATGCTGGAAAACCATGCCTACCTCCTTACGAAGAGGAACTAAATCTTTCTGACTAGCACCTGCTACTTGGTGTCCATTGACTAGGAGACTTCCCTTGTCGATAGCCTCTAAACCATTAATCGTACGGATAAGAGTGGACTTCCCAGAACCAGAAGGTCCAAGGAGGACAACGACTTGCCCTTTTTCAAAACGGAGATTGATGTCGCGGAGTGCGTGGTAGTCTCCGTAATATTTTTCGACGTGTTCAAATTCTACTAAAGCCATAAGAAATCTCCTTTGTGTTAGATTTTATAACATGATTCTACACCAAAAGATTTTTCTTGTCAAATCATATCAGAAAAAAGTTAGTAAAATTTTTGTAGAAAGCAATCAGGATAGAGAAAACGTCTAAATCGTGTTATAATGAAGCAATAGAATTCTTAGAAAGAGTGGATGTCTTTTTGATAACACCTACTTATGAATGGCGGTTTGCCCCGCAGGTAGAAGATGCGGATTTTACAAAAATAGCCAAGAAGGCTGGACTGGGTCCTGAGGTGGCTCGGTTATTATTTGAAAGAGGGATTCAGGACCAAGAAAGTCTGAAGAAGTTTTTAGAACCTTCCTTGGAGGACTTGCACGACCCTTATCTACTCCATGATATGGACAAGGCAGTGGAACGGATTCGTCAGGCCATTGAAGAAGGGGAAAATATCCTCGTTTACGGTGATTATGATGCGGATGGTATGACTTCGGCTTCTATTGTTAAGGAAAGTTTGGAACAGCTTGGCGCTGAGTGCCGGGTTTATCTTCCCAATCGTTTTACCGATGGTTATGGACCTAATGCCAGTGTTTACAAATACTTTATCGAGCAAGAAGGGATTTCTTTGATTGTGACGGTGGATAATGGGGTTGCTGGTCACGAAGCCATTGAATTGGCCCAGTCTATGGGAGTGGATGTCATTGTGACTGACCACCATTCCATGCCTGAAACCTTACCAGATGCCTATGCTATTGTCCATCCTGAACATCCGGATGCGAACTATCCTTTCAAATATTTGGCTGGTTGTGGAGTTGCTTTCAAGCTGGCTTGTGCCCTGTTAGAAGAAGTACAAGTGGAATTGCTTGATTTGGTCGCTATTGGTACCATTGCTGATATGGTTAGTTTGACAGATGAGAACCGTATCTTGGTTCAGTATGGTCTGGAAATGTTGGGCCATACTCAGCGTATTGGTCTGCAAGAAATGCTGGACATGGCTGGGATTGCTGCCAACGAAGTTACAGAAGAAACGGTTGGCTTCCAGATTGCTCCTCGTTTAAATGCCTTGGGGAGATTGGATGATCCTAATCCTGCCATTGATTTGTTGACTGGCTTTGATGATGAGGAAGCGCACGAGATTGCTCTCATGATTCATCAGAAAAACGAAGAGCGCAAGGAAATCGTCCAGTCTATCTATGAAGAAACTAAGACCATGGTGGACCCTGAGAAGAAGGTCCAAGTCTTGGCCAAGGAAGGCTGGAATCCTGGGGTTCTAGGAATCGTGGCTGGTCGTTTGTTGGAAGAACTAGGGCAGACAGTCATCGTTCTTAATATAGAGGACGGTCGTGCCAAGGGTAGTGCTCGTAGTGTGGAAGCAGTGGATATTTTTGAGGCTCTGGATCCCCATCGAGACCTCTTCATCGCCTTTGGAGGCCATGCTGGCGCAGCAGGAATGACGCTGGAAGTTGAGAAACTTTCAGATTTGTCTCAGGTCTTGGAAGATTATGTCCGTGAAAAAGGTGCAGATGCTGCTGGCAAGAACAAGTTAAATTTAGATGAAGAACTGGATTTGGAGACTTTGAGTCTTGAAACGGTCAAAAGTTTTGAACGTTTGGCACCTTTTGGCATGGACAATCAGAAACCTGTCTTTTATATCAAGGATTTTCAGGTCGAAAGTGCCCGTACCATGGGGGCAGGCAATGCCCATCTCAAGTTGAAAATTTCCAAAGGTGAGGCGAGTTTTGAAGTGGTGGCCTTCGGACAAGGTAGATGGGCGACAGAGTTTTCTCAAACCAAGAATCTAGAGCTGGCAGTCAAATTGTCTGTCAACCAATGGAATGGCCAAACTGCCCTCCAGTTGATGATGGTGGATGCGCGTGTAGAGGGTGTTCAACTTTTTAACATCCGTGGGAAGAATGCAGTCTTGCCAGAAGGAGTTCCAGTCTTGGATTTTGCTGGAGAACTGCCCGATCTAGTAAATAGTGATGCTGTGGTTGTAAAAACCATTCCTGAGGATATGACCCTGCTAAAGACCATTTTTCAAAAGCAGAATTTCTCTGCGGTCTATTTCAAAAATGATATTGACAAGGCCTACTATCTGACGGGATATGGGACTAGAGAGCAGTTTGCAAAATTGTACAAGACTATCTACCAGTTCCCAGAGTTTGATATTCGCTACAAACTGAAGGATTTGGCTACTTATCTCAATATCCAACAAATCTTGCTGGTCAAAATGATTCAAGTATTTGAAGAGCTAGGCTTTGTGACCATCAAAGATGGTGTCATGACAGTGAATAAAGAGGCTGAAAAGCGTGATATAGCTGAGAGTCAGATTTACCAAAATCTCAAACAAACCGTCAAAGACCAAGAAATGATGGCGCTGGGTACCGTGCAAGAAATTTATGACTTTTTAATGGAAAAAGAGTAGATGATAGGAAAGAGTTGGGAAACCAGCTCTTTTTTGAAAACAAATCTTCATTTTGAAAATCATTAAAAAAAATGGTATAATGGTAGGAAAAGATTCGGCTAAAAGTAGTGCTTTTAGAATAAGAGGGTAAGCAACCCTATAATCAAGATAAACTAAGCTTTCGGAGGAAAAATGAGTAATATCAGTTTAACAACACTTGGTGGTGTACGTGAAAACGGGAAAAATATGTATATCGCTGAAATCGATGGGTCTATTTTCGTTTTGGATGCAGGTCTGAAATACCCTGAAAATGAACAACTAGGGGTGGATGTGGTCATTCCCAATATGGACTACCTTTTTGAAAACAGTGACCGTATCGCTGGGGTCTTCTTGACCCACGGCCATGCGGATGCCATTGGTGCTCTGCCTTATCTCTTGGCGGAAGCCAAGGTACCTGTATTTGGGTCTGAGCTGACTATTGAGTTGGCAAAACTCTTTGTCAAGGGAAATGACACAGTTAAGAAATTCAATGATTTCCATGTTATCGATGAGGATACGGAGATTGATTTTGGAGGGACAGTGGTGTCCTTCTTCCGTACGACCCACTCTATCCCAGAAAGTCTGGGTGTGGTCTTGAAGACAGCTGAAGGTAGTATCGTTTATACAGGTGACTTCAAATTTGACCAGACAGCTAGTGAATCCTATGCGACAGACTTTGCTCGTTTGGCAGAAATCGGTCGTGATGGAGTTCTGGCTCTTCTTAGCGATTCAGCCAATGCGGACAGTAATATCCAAGTGGCTAGCGAAAGTGAAGTTGGGGACGAGATCACTCAAACCATTTCGGACTGGGATGGTCGTATCATTGTTGCAGCAGTAGCTAGCAACCTCTCTCGTATCCAGCAGGTGTTTGACGCTGCGGATGCAACAGGCCGTCGTGTGGTCTTGACAGGATTCGATATTGAAAATATCGTCCGTACTGCTATTCGTCTTAAGAAATTGTCTCTAGCTAACGAAAGTCTTTTGATTAAACCAAAAGATATGTCTCGCTTTGAAAACCATGAGTTGATTATCCTTGAGACAGGTCGTATGGGTGAGCCTATCAACGGTCTTCGCAAGATGTCGATTGGTCGCCACCGTTATGTGGAAATTAAGGACGGTGACCTAGTCTATATTGTAACGACTCCATCTATCGCTAAGGAAGCAGTTATGGCGCGTGTGGAAAACATGATTTACCAAGCTGGTGGAGTTGTCAAACTGATCACTCAAAGCTTGCGTGTGTCAGGGCACGGAAATGCGCGTGATTTGCAGTTGATGATTAATCTCTTGCAACCCAAGTATCTCTTCCCAATTCAAGGGGAATACCGTGAGTTAGATGCCCATGCTAAGGCTGCTATGGCAGTTGGGATGTTACCAGAACGCATTTTTATCCCTAAAAAGGGAACAAGCATGGCTTATGAGAATGGAGACTTTGTCCCGGCTGGAGCGGTTTCGGCAGGGGATGTCTTGATTGACGGGAATGCCATTGGTGATGTTGGTAATGTGGTTCTTCGTGACCGTAAGGTCTTGTCAGAAGATGGAATTTTCATCGTCGCAATCACCGTTAACCGTCGTGAGAAGAAAATTGTGGCCAAGGCTCGTGTTCACACGCGTGGATTTGTTTATCTCAAGAAGAGCCGTGATATTCTCCGTGAAAGTTCAGAATTGATTAATCAGACGGTAGAAGACTATCTTCAAGGAGATGACTTTGACTGGGCAGATCTTAAAGGGAAGGTTCGTGATAATCTGACCAAGTATCTCTTTGATCAAACTAAGCGTCGTCCAGCTATTTTACCAGTAGTCATGGAAGCAAAATAAGCGATGAAATAAACGGAGAGAAAGTCGAATTTCGGCTTTTTCTTATAGAAAAATAGAGGAAAAATTATGGCAGTAATGAAAATCGAGTATTACTCACAAGTTTTGGATATGGAGTGGGGAGTGAATGTCCTCTATCCTGATGCTAATCGAGTGGAAGAACCAGATTGTAAAGACATTCCAGTCTTGTACCTCTTGCACGGGATGTCTGGTAATCATAATAGTTGGCTCAAGCGGACCAACGTAGAACGCTTACTCCGAGGAACCAATCTCATCGTTGTTATGCCCAATACCAGCAACGGTTGGTATACCGATACCCAATATGGTTTTGACTATTACACAGCTCTAGCAGAGGAATTGCCACAGGTTCTGAAACGCTTCTTCCCTAATATGACTAGCAAGCGTGAAAAGACCTTTATCGCTGGCCTCTCTATGGGAGGCTATGGCTGTTTCAAATTGGCTCTTGCTACAAATCGTTTTTCTCATGCAGCTAGCTTTTCAGGTGCGCTTAGTTTTCAAGATTTTTCTCCTGAAAGCCAAGATTTGGGAACACCAGCTTACTGGAGAGGTGTTTTTGGGGAGATTAAAGATTGGACAACTAGTCCTTATTCTCTAGAAAGTCTGGCTAAAAAATCGGATAAAAAGACCAAACTTTGGGCTTGGTGTGGCGAGCAGGATTTCTTGTACGAAGCCAATAATCTCGCAGTGAAAAATCTCAATAAACTGGGATTTGATGTGACCTATAGCCATAGTGCTGGAACTCACGAATGGTACTACTGGGAAAAACAATTGGAACGGTTCTTAGCAACCCTACCAATCGATTTCAAATTAGAAGAGAGATTAAGCTAGTTTAGTTTGTATTACTCTTTCAATAACCATGTCTTCTATGGAATAGAAACTAAAATATGTTTTTACTAGACTTTCTAAACAAAAATAGTAGAATAGTAGTTAAATTCTATTATTGTTGGAAAGAGAGTAAGAGATGTATCGTTATCAAATTGGCATTCCCACATTAGAATATGATCAGTTTGTTAAAGAACATGAATTAGTCAATGTATTACAAAGTAGTGCTTGGGAAGAGGTTAAGTCTGATTGGCAACATGAAAAGTTTGGCGTCTACCGAGGAGATAAATTACTGGCTACAGCTAGTATTTTGATTAAAACTCTTCCTCTAGGCTATAGAATGTTTTATATCCCAAGAGGTCCTGTTTTAGATTATAAGGATGCTAAACTCCTGAACTTTGTTCTTCAATCCATTAAGTCCTATGCTCGAAGCAAGAGAGCGATTTTTGTGATTTTTGACCCAAGTATTTGCTTATCGCAAAGTTCAATCAAGCATGAAAAAACAGAATATCCTGAAAATATGGCTATTATTGAAAATTTGCAAAGAATGGGAGTAAGGTGGTCAGGAAAGACCGATGGAATGGGGGATACTATTCAGCCTCGTATTCAGGCAAAAATATACAAGGAAAACTTTGCAGAAGATAAACTTTGCAAGTCAACAAAACAAGCCATTCGATCATCTAGAAATAAGGGTGTAGAGATTCAGATTGGTGGTTATGAATTGTTGGAATCTTTCTCGTTTTTGATGAAAAAAACTGAGAAGCGAAAAGATATCCATTTGAGGAATGAAGCTTATTATAAAAAATTGTTAGATAATTTTAAGGATAAGGCCTACATAACGCTGGCTACTCTAGATATCGCTAAGCGTTTGCGAGAATTAGAAGAACAGTTAGCGAAAAACTTAGCGTTGGAAGAGTCGTTTACTGAGTCGACTCGAACTTCAAAAGTAGAAGCCCAGAGAAGGAAAAAAGAGCGTTTGGTGGAAGAAAGAGCTTTCTTGCAGAGATATTTGAATGAAGAAAAAGCAAACATTCCTTTAGCAGCTACTTTGAGTTTGGAATTTGGTAATACCTCTGTTAATCTATATGCTGGTATGGATGATGCTTTTAAACGTTATAATGCACCAATTTTAACTTGGTATGAAACAGCTCGTTATGCTTTTGAGCGAGGTATGGTGTGGCAAAATTTAGGTGGTGTTGAAAACTCTCTCAATGGTGGACTTTACCATTTTAAGGAAAAATTTAATCCAACGATTGAAGAATACTTGGGTGAGTTTACAATGCCCACCCATCCTCTCTATCCTCTGTTAAGACTTGCTCTTGATTTCCGTAAAACATTAAGAAAAAAACATAGAAAGTAAGTATATGGCACTAACTACACTCACGAAAGAAGAGTTTCGTACTTATTCTGATCAGGTTTCTTCTCGTTCTTTTATGCAATCTGTCCAGATGGGGGACTTATTAGAAAAAAGAGGGGCTCGAATTGTTTACCTTGCTTTGAAACAAGAAGGAGAGATTCAAGTTGCAGCTCTGGTTTATAGCTTACCTATGTTAGGTGGTTTGCATATGGAGCTCAATTCGGGGCCTATTTATACGAGAAAAGAATCCCTGCCAGTTTTTTATGCGGAGTTAAAAGAATATGCTAAGCAGAATGGTGCATTAGAGCTAATTGTAAAACCTTATGAAACTTACCAAACTTTTGATAGTGATGGTAATCCAATAGATGCTGAGAAAAAAAGTATTATTCAAGGTTTGACTGATTTGGGTTATCAATTTGATGGTTTAAAAACAGGTTACCCAGGTGGAGAACCGGATTGGTTATATTGTAAAGATTTGAATGAGCTAACTGAAAAGACCTTGATTAACAGTTTTAGTAAAAAGGGGAAACCTTTGGTGAAAAAGGCTGATACATTTGGTATTCAGTTGAAAAAATTAAACCGTGAAGAACTTTCGATTTTTAAGAATATAACAAAAGAAACCTCTGAACGTAGAGAATATAGTGATAAAAGTTTAGAATATTATGAGCACTTTTATGATTCATTTGGAGAACAAGCGGAGTTTGTAATTGCTAATCTAAATTTAGGAGAATATATACAAAATTTAATACATAAGCAAAAAGAATTATCTGAAAAAATAGCTACCTCACTACTCTTATTAGAACAATATCCAGATTCTGCACAAAAGAAAAAAGAACACAAAGAATTGGCTAGGCAGTATGAAAGCTTTGAAGTTCGAAAAGCAGAAGCACGAGAGTTGATTGAAAAATATGGAGAGAAAGATCTTGTCTTAGCAGGTAGTTTATTTATTTATATCCCTCAAGAAACGACCTATCTTTTTAGTGGTTCCTATACTGAGTTTAATAAATTTTATGCACCAGCTTTGCTTCAGAAATATGTTATGTTGGAAAGCATAAAACGTGGGATACCTAAATACAACTTCCTAGGTATTCAAGGGATTTTTGATGGTAGTGATGGTGTTTTACGTTTTAAACAAAATTTTAATGGTTATATTGTACGTAAAGCAGGAACTTTCCGTTATTATCCATCTCCCATAAAATATAAAGCTATTCAGTTACTTAAAAAAATATTAGGACGCTAAGATAAGAAAATCGGTCTTTAGGTTTCTTTCAGCTTGTTTTAGTAAAATAGCTTTTATTTGCTAGAAAGGTGGAGGGACATGCGCTGGATTTTTCGTTTGATAGGGGCTTTCTTTTCTTTTGTGTGGCGTTTGTTTTGGCGTCTAGTTTGGATAGTCGTGTTCTTATGTGCTCTTGCTTTCGGTCTTCTCTGGTATCTGAACGGGGATTTTCAAGGAGCGCTAAAGCAAGCAGAACGGTCAGTAAAGATTGGTCAACAAAGTATCGACCAATGGGAAAAAACAGGGCAACTGCCTAAGTTGAATCAGACAGATAGCCACCAACACTCTGAAGGAAGGTGGCCGCAGGCTTCTGCTCGTATTTACCTAGATCCCCAGATGGATTCACGCTTTCAAGAGGCTTATGTAGAAGCAATCCAGAATTGGAATCAAACTGGTGCTTTTAAGTTTGAACTGGTGACTGAGGCCAGCACGGCGGATATCTTGGCTACTGAGATGAATGACGGAGGTACTCCTGTGGCAGGAGAGGCAGAAAGTCAGACCAATCTCTTAACAGGGCAATTTTTATCCGTAACGGTGCGGTTGAATCACTATTATCTGTCCAATCCTAACTATGGCTATTCATATGAGCGCATTGTCCATACGGCAGAACATGAGTTGGGGCATGCGATTGGCTTGGACCATACAGATGAAAAGTCTGTCATGCAACCAGCAGGTTCCTTTTATGGTATCCAGAAAGAGGATGTTGAAAGACTTCGAAAATTATATGAGACCAATGAGTAGGGGACTAACTTTCCCTACTTTTTTGCTATAATGGAACTATGAATAACTTGATTAAATCAAAATTAGAGCTCTTGCCGACCAGCCCTGGTTGTTACATTCACAAGGATAAAAACGGCACCATTATCTATGTAGGAAAGGCTAAAAATCTGCGTAACCGCGTGAGGTCTTATTTCCGTGGAAGTCATGATACTAAGACAGAGGCGCTGGTATCTGAAATTGTGGATTTTGAATTTATCGTTACTGAGTCTAATATTGAGGCACTTCTCCTAGAAATCAACCTGATCAAGGAAAATAAGCCCAAGTACAATATTATGCTCAAGGATGATAAGTCTTATCCCTTCATCAAAATTACCAATGAGCGCTATCCTCGTTTGATTATTACCCGTCAGGTCAAAAAGGACGGAGGTCTCTATTTTGGTCCCTATCCAGATGTGGGGGCAGCCAATGAAATCAAGCGGCTGCTGGATCGGATTTTCCCTTTTCGGAAGTGTACCAATCCACCGTCTAAGGTCTGTTTTTACTACCATATCGGCCAATGTATGGCCCACACCATCTGTAAGAAAGATGAGGCCTATTTCAAGTCCATGGCTCAGGAGGTCTCTGACTTCTTAAAAGGGCAGGATGACAAAATTATTGATGACCTCAAGGGAAAGATGGCAACGGCAGCCCAGGCTATGGAGTTTGAACGTGCAGCGGAATACCGTGATCTAATTCAGGCCATTGGAACGCTTCGAACCAAGCAACGGGTCATGGCTAAGGATCTCCAAAATCGGGACGTCTTTGGCTACTATGTGGAAAAGGGATGGATGTGTGTTCAGGTTTTCTTTGTTCGTCAGGGCAAGCTCATTGAACACGATGTCAATCTTTTCCCCTATTATAATGATCCGGATGAGGATTTCTTGACCTATGTAGGACAATTTTATCAAGAAAAATCTCATCTGGTTCCCAATGAGGTACTGATTCCACAGGATATTGATGAAGAAGCAGTTAAGGCTTTGGTAGATACCAAGATTTTTAAGCCTCAGCGTGGAGAGAAAAAGCAACTGGTCAATTTGGCTATAAAGAATGCTCGAGTCAGTCTAGAGCAGAAGTTCAATTTGTTAGAAAAATCTGTCGAAAAGACCCAAGGGGCTATTGAAAATCTAGGACGCTTGCTCCAAATTCCGACCCCAGTTCGCATCGAGTCCTTCGATAACTCTAATATCATGGGAACCAGTCCTGTTTCAGCCATGGTTGTTTTTGTAAATGGAAAACCCAGTAAAAAAGATTATCGTAAGTATAAAATCAAGACTGTCGTTGGACCAGACGACTATGCCAGTATGCGAGAGGTTATCCGCAGGCGCTATGGTCGAGTACAGCGTGATGGTTTGACTCCTCCAGATTTGATTGTCATTGATGGGGGACAAGGACAAGTCAATATCGCCAAGCAAGTCATCCAAGAGGAGCTTGGCTTGGATATCCCCATTGCAGGTTTGCAAAAGAATGATAAGCACCAAACCCATGAATTGCTCTTTGGAGATCCGCTTGAGGTGGTGGAGTTATCTCGCAATTCTCAGGAATTTTTCCTTTTACAACGCATTCAAGATGAGGTTCATCGCTTTGCTATCACTTTCCACCGCCAACTGCGCTCAAAAAATTCCTTTTCATCACAACTGGATGGGATTGACGGTCTGGGACCTAAACGCAAGCAGAATCTCATGAAGCATTTCAAGTCTTTGACCAAAATTAAGGAAGCCAGTGTGGATGAGATTGTCGATGTTGGAGTACCTAGAGCTGTTGCAGAGGCTGTGCAGAGGAAGTTGAACCCGCAGGAAGAAGAGGAATTAGCTCTAGTGGCGGAAGAAAGAGTAGATTACCAAACGGAAGGAAACCACAATGAAACATAAAATCGCAATTTTATCAGATATTCATGGAAATGCGACAGCCTTAGAAGCAGTGATTGCAGATGCTAAAAATCAAGGAGTCAGTGAATACTGGCTTCTGGGAGATATTTTTCTTCCTGGTCCAGGTGCAAATGACTTGGTAGCCCTGCTAAAGGATCTTCCTATCACAACCAGTGTTCGAGGCAACTGGGATGATTGTGTCCTTGAGGCTTTAGATGGGCAATATGGCTTAGAAGATCCACAGGAAGTCCAGCTCATGCGATTGACTCAGTTTTTGATGGAGCGAATGGATCCTGCAACGATTGTCTTGCTACGAAGCTTGCCTTTGCTGGAAAAGAAAGAAGTTGAGGGGCTGCGCTTTTCTATCTCTCATAATTTACCTAACAAAAATTATGGAGGTGACTTGTTGGTTGGGAATGATACAGAAAAATTTGACCAACTGCTAGATGCGGAAACGGACGTAGCAGTCTATGGTCATGTCCACAAGCAGTTGCTTCGTTACGGCAGTCAAGGGCAACAAATCATCAATCCAGGTTCGATTGGTATGCCCTATTTTGATTGGGAGGTGTTAAAAAATCACCGTGCCCAGTATGCCGTGATAGAAGTTGAAGATGGGGAATTGGTAAATATCCTATTTCGTAAAGTCGCTTATGATTATGAAGCGGAGTTAGAACTGGCCAAGTCCAAGGGCCTTCCCTTTATCGAAATGTATGAAGAACTGCGTCGTGACGATAACTATCAGGGGCACAATCTGGAACTATTAGCAAGCTTAATAGAAAAGCATGGGTATGTAGAGGATGTGAAGGATTTCTTGGAGGCTATAAAGTCAGAATATAAGGTAGACTAGTTTTTTTAAGTTGCTGAAAATTAGTTGGAACTGGATGAGGGGCTTCCTGATTTAAATGATGTACTTGATTCTGATGCTTATCCTTGATCCAATTTCTTTCTATGAAAAATCTCTGCAAGCTCTTTCAAATTATGGTAGAATGGAAGCAGTAGAATTAGAAAAGGAAATCGATTATGAAATTTCTTGAATTAAACAAAAAACGTCATGCGACTAAGCATTTCACTGATAAGCCAGTTGATCCAAAAGATGTGCGTACGGCTATCGAAATTGCAACCTTGGCACCAAGTGCCCACAACAGCCAGCCTTGGAAATTTGTGGTGGTACGTGAGAAAAATGCCGAACTAGCAAAATTGGCTTACGGTTCAAACTATGAACAGGTATCATCAGCGCCTGTAACTATTGCCTTGTTTACAGACACAGATTTGGCTAAACGTGCTCGTAAGATTGCCCGAGTTGGTGGTGCTAACAATTTCTCAGAAGAGCAACTTCAATATTTTATGAAGAATTTGCCTGCTGAATTTGCCCGCTACAATGAACAACAAGTCAGCGACTACCTAGCCCTCAATGCAGGTTTGGTTGCTATGAACTTGGTTTTGGCTCTTACAGACCAAGGAATCGGATCAAATTTGATCCTTGGATTTGACAAATCAAAAGTCAACGAAGTTTTGGATATCGAAGACCGTTTCCGTCCAGAACTCTTGATTACGGTGGGTTACACAGACGAGAAATTGGAACCAAGCTACCGCTTGCCAGTAGATGAAATCATCGAGAAAAGATAGAAGGAAGATAATATGACAGCAATTGATTTTACAGCAGAAGTAGAAAAACGCAAAGAAGACCTATTGGCTGACTTGTTTAGCCTTTTGGAAATCAACTCAGAACGTGATGACAGCAAGGCTGATGCCCAGCATCCATTTGGGCCTGGTCCAGTAAAAGCCTTAGAAAAATTCCTTGAAATCGCAGACCGCGATGGCTATCCAACTAAAAATGTTGATAACTATGCAGGACACTTCGAGTTTGGTGATGGAGAAGAAGTTCTCGGAATCTTTGCCCACATGGACGTGGTGCCAGCTGGTAGCGGTTGGGACACAGACCCTTACACACCAACTATCAAAGACGGTCGCCTTTATGCGCGTGGGGCTTCAGATGACAAGGGACCTACAACAGCTTGTTACTATGGCTTGAAAATCATCAAAGAATTGGGACTTCCAACTTCTAAGAAAGTTCGTTTCATCGTTGGAACAGATGAAGAATCAGGTTGGGCAGACATGGACTACTATTTCGAGCACGTAGGACTTGCAAAACCAGACTTTGGTTTCTCTCCAGACGCTGAATTCCCTATCATCAATGGTGAAAAAGGAAATATCACGGAATACCTCCACTTTGCAGGTGAAAATGCGGGTGCTGCCCGTCTTCACAGCTTTACAGGTGGTTTGCGTGAAAACATGGTACCAGAATCAGCAACAGCAGTCGTTTCAGGTGATTTGGCTGACTTGCAAGGGAAATTAGATACTTTTGTTGCAGAACACAAACTCAGAGGAGAAATTCAAGAAGAAAACGGTCAGTACAAGGTTACCATCATTGGGAAATCAGCCCATGGTGCTATGCCTGCTTCAGGTGTCAATGGTGCGACTTACCTAGCCCTCTTCCTTAGCCAGTTTGACTTTGCTGGTCCAGCCAAAGACTACCTTGACATCGCTGGTAAGATTCTCTTGAATGATCATGAGGGTGAAAGTCTCAAGATTGCCCATGTGGATGAAAAGATGGGTGCCCTTTCTATGAATGCTGGCGTCTTCCGCTTTGATGAAACAAGCGCTGATAATACCATTGCCCTTAATATCCGCTATCCAAAAGGAACAAGCCCAGAGCAAATCAAGTCAATCCTTGAAAACTTGCCAGTTGCTTCTGTTAGCCTTTCTGAACACGGTCACACGCCTCACTATGTGCCAATGGAAGATCCACTTGTCCAAACCTTGTTGAATGTCTATGAAAAACAAACTGGTCTTAAAGGTCACGAGCAAGTCATCGGTGGTGGAACCTTTGGTCGTTTGCTAGAACGCGGTGTTGCCTACGGTGCTATGTTCCCAGACTCAATTGACACCATGCACCAAGCTAATGAATTTATCGCCTTGGATGATCTCTTCCGAGCAGCAGCAATCTATGCCGAAGCTATTTACGAATTGATCAAATAAAACGATAGAAGTCTGAGATTGTATGCTTAGACTTCTTTTTGGAGGGAGAGTAGATGTCTCAAATTGAAAAAATCAAGCAGGCTATTATGGCAGATCCGCAGAATGCTACCTATACAGAGCGTGGCATTGAGCCTCTCTTTGCAGCGCCAAAGACTGCTCGCATCAATATCATCGGTCAGGCACCTGGACTTAAAACCCAAGAAGCAGGCCTTTACTGGAAAGATAAGAGTGGTGACCGCTTGCGGGAGTGGCTAGGTGTGGATGAAGATACCTTTTACAATTCAGGTTATTTTGCGGTCTTGCCTATGGATTTTTACTTTCCAGGGCATGGCAAGTCAGGTGATCTGCCACCGAGAACTGGCTTTGCTGAAAAATGGCATCCGCAGCTCTTGCAAGAATTACCAGATATTCAATTGACCCTCTTGATTGGACAATATGCCCAGGCCTACTATTTAAAGGAGAAAATCAGTGGCAAGGTGACAGAACGGGTAAAACATTACCAGAAGTACTTGCCAACCTATTTTCCACTAGTTCACCCCTCGCCTAGAAATCAAATCTGGATGGCCAAAAATCCTTGGTTTGAGGCAGAAGTGGTGCCAGATTTGAAAAAAAGAATTAAAACTATTTTATAGTCAATGAAAATCAAAGAGCAAACTAGGAAGCTAGCCGCGGGCTGTACTTGAGTACGGTAAGGCGGCGCTGACGTGGTTTGAATTTGATTTTCGAAGAGTATTAGGAGAAAAAGAATGAAAGAAATTTCCTTTGACGCATTTTACCAGCTTTACCAAAATGACCAACTTTCTTTAGTGGACGTGAGAGAAGTGGATGAGTTTGAAGCTCTTCATTTAGAAGGTGCTCAGAATCTTCCTCTGAGTCAATTAGCTCATACTTATGATCAATTGGACAAGGATCAGTTACATTATGTTATTTGTAAATCTGGAATGAGATCGGCGCGTGCTTGTCAATTCTTAGCTGAACAAGGTTATGAGGTTATCAATGTTCAAGGTGGCATGATGGCCTTTGAAGAACTTTAAAAATTTGCAATTCTCCTACTTGGTGTGGACTAGGTAGGATAATTTTATTTTTAGATAATTCTCATTTTTAAGAATCTTGAAAACATTCAATATTTACTTCGTGAAGCTTTTTTCATACTCCTATTCATGATATACTAGGTCAGTATTTTATAAATATGAAGGAGATTTACATGGCTAAAAAAGGTGCCCTAACAGGTTTACTCCTGTTTGGAATATTTTTTGGTGCGGGAAACTTGATTTTTCCACCTTCTCTGGGTGCTCTATCTGGAGAACATTTTCTTCCTGCCATCGCAGGTTTTGTCTTTTCAGGCGTCGGTATCGCCGTCTTGACCCTTATTATTGGAACGCTAAATCCTAAAGGATATATTTACGAGATTTCAACAAAGATAGCGCCTTGGTTTGCGACTCTTTACCTCTCAGTTCTTTACTTGTCAATCGGTCCATTCTTTGCGATTCCACGTACTGCTACAACGGCTTACGAAGTAGGGATTAGCCCCCTTTTGTCGGATGCAAATAAAGGGATTGGATTGATTGTCTTTACTGTTCTTTATTTTACGGCAGCGTATCTGATTTCGCTTAATCCATCAAAAATCTTGGACCGTATCGGTCGAATCTTAACGCCAGTCTTTGCGATTTTGATTGTTATTTTGGTTGTTCTGGGAGCTATTAAATATGGTGGAACAAGTCCTCAAGCTGCTTCAGCTGCTTATCAAGCTTCTGCTTTTGGTACAGGTTTCCTAGAAGGTTATAATACCTTGGATGCTCTTGCCTCAGTTGCCTTTAGCGTAATCGCAGTTCAAACCTTGAAACAACTTGGATTTTCAAGTAAGAAAGAATACATCTCAACTATTTGGGTTGTTGGTATCGTTGTTGCCCTTGCTTTCAGCGCTCTCTACATCGGTTTAGGTTTCCTTGGAAATCATTTCCCAGTACCAGCTGAGGCGATGAAGGGTGGAACGCCAGGTGTTTACATCTTGTCACAAGCGACTCAAGAAATCTTTGGTTCAACAGCTCAACTCTTCCTTGCAGCTATGGTTACCGTAACCTGCTTCACAACAACAGTTGGTTTGATTGTGTCAACAGCTGAGTTCTTTAATGAACGCTTCCCACAAATCAGCTACAAGGTTTATGCGACAGCCTTTACCTTGATTGGATTTGCCATTGCTAATTTGGGTCTTGATGCGATTATCAAGTATTCCATTCCAGTACTTGTTATCTTGTACCCGATCACGATTGCTATCGTTATGATTGTCATTGTCAACAAATTTGTGGCTCTTTCAAAACCAGGTATGCAGTTGACAATCGCTGTGGTTACAGCTATTGCTATTGCAAGCGTACTAGGAAGCTCGTTTAAGGTTGAGTTTCTTGCAAATCTTGTCAACGCTCTTCCTTTTGCCAAGGCATCTCTCCCATGGTTGGTGCCTGCTATCGTTGGAATCTTGCTCTCACTGGTTCTACCAAACAAGCAAGAAAGCGATGTTTTTGAAATGGAATAATCACTAAAATCACTTTTGTAGCCAAGTCTACAGGAGTGATTTTCTTTTTTTATCCGATGATAAATGTGTTATAATAGGTAGCAAAAGAGGTGAAGAAATGAATCAAACAGTAGAATATATCAAAGAACTGACAGCCATTGCGTCGCCAACGGGTTTCACTCGTGAGATTGCGGACTATTTAGTCAAGACTCTAGAAGGTTTTGGTTATCAGCCAGTTCGCACAGCCAAGGGGGGTGTCAATGTGACCATTAAAGGTCAAAATGATGAAAAACACCGCTATGTGACTGCCCATGTAGATACTCTGGGTGCTATTGTCCGTGCTGTCAAAGCAGATGGTCGTCTCAAATTGGACCGTATCGGTGGATTTCCTTGGAACATGATTGAAGGAGAAAACTGTATCGTTCATGTGGCTAGTACAGGTGAAAAAGTATCAGGAACCATCCTTATCCACCAAACTTCTTGCCATGTTTATAAGGATGCAGGAACTGCAGAACGCACGCAGGACAATATGGAAGTGCGTTTGGACACAAAAGTAAGGAGTGAAAAAGAAACTCGTGCCTTGGGGATTGAGGTCGGTGATTTTATCAGTTTTGACCCCCGAACTGTCGTGACAGAGACAGGTTTTATCAAGTCTCGTCATTTGGACGATAAGGTCAGTGCAGCGATTTTGCTTAACCTACTTCGTATATATAAGGAAGAGAAGGTTGAGTTGCCTGTAACAACCCATTTTGCTTTTTCAGTCTTTGAAGAAGTGGGACACGGTGCTAATTCTAATATTCCTGCTCAGGTAGTTGAATATCTGGCTGTGGATATGGGAGCCATGGGAGATGATCAGCAAACAGACGAATATACAGTGTCTATCTGTGTCAAGGATGCTTCTGGGCCTTATCACTATGACTTCCGTCAACACTTAGTTGCCTTGGCGAAAGAACAAGATATTCCATTTAAGCTGGATATCTATCCATTTTATGGTTCGGACGCTTCAGCGGCTATGTCTGCAGGTGCAGAAGTCAAACATGCCCTTCTGGGTGCTGGTATCGAGTCTAGCCACTCGTATGAACGTACCCATATTGATTCGGTGGTTGCAACAGAGCGTATGGTTGATGCTTACCTTAAGAGCAATTTGGTAGACTAATATGTGCCTGATTTGCCAGAGAATTGAGCTCATCAAGAAGGGAGAAAATCCCTATTTTGTCAAAGAGTTGGAAACAGGCTATCTTGTGATTGGAGACCACCAGTATTTTGCAGGCTATAGTCTCTTTCTAGCCAAGGAACATATCACGGAATTGCACCATTTAGAGAAGGAAACTAGAATCCGTTTTCTAGAGGAAATGAGTTTAGTCCAAGAGGCAGTTGCTAAGGCCTTTGCTGCTGAGAAAATGAATATCGAACTTCTAGGCAATGGCGATGCCCACCTCCACTGGCACCTATTCCCTAGACGAACAGGTGATATGAATGGTCACGGTCTCAAGGGACGTGGTCCAGTTTGGTGGGTACCCTTTGAAGAAATGACAGCAGAAACCTACCAAGCAAAACCGGATGAGATTAAAAGATTAGTTAAATGTTTATCGTCAGAACTAGATAAACTATTAGAAATAAAGGAGTAGAAATGAAAAAAAGATACCTTGTCTTGACAACCTTGCTAGCCTTGAGTCTAGCAGCTTGTTCACAAGAAAAAGCAAAAAATGAAGATGGAGCAGCTAAGACAGAGCAAACAGCCAAGGCTGATGGAACAGTTGGAAGTAAGTCTCAAGGGGCTGCCCAGAAAAAAGCAGAAGTGGTTAATAAAGGTGATTACTACAGCATCCAAGGGAAATACGATGAAATTATCGTAGCGAATAAACATTATCCTTTGTCGAAAGACTACAATCCAGGGGAAAATCCAACAGCCAAGGCTGAGTTGGTCAAACTCATCAAAGCGATGCAAGAGGCAGGTTTCCCAATTAGCGACCATTACAGTGGTTTTAGAAGTTATGAAACTCAGACCAAGCTCTATCAAGATTATGTCAATCAAGATGGGAAGGCAGCGGCTGACCGTTACTCTGCCCGACCTGGTTATAGCGAACACCAAACAGGCTTGGCCTTTGATGTGATTGGGACGAATGGAGATTTGGTAACAGAAGAAAAAGCAGCCCAATGGCTTTTGGATCATGCTGCTGATTATGGCTTTGTTGTCCGTTATCTTAAAGGTAAGGAAAAGGAAACAGGCTACATGGCTGAAGAATGGCACCTTCGTTATGTCGGAAAAGAAGCTAAAGAAATTGCTGCAAGTGGTCTCAGTTTGGAAGAATACTACGGATTTGAAGGTGGAGATTACGTCGATTAATACTCTTCGAAAATCTCTTCAAACCACGTCAGCGTCGCCTTACCGTACTCAAGTACAGCCCGCGGCTAGTTTCCTAGTTTGCTCTTTGATTTTCATTGAGTATAAAAAATAAACTTTTCTCTTGTAATTTCAGATAAATAGTGTATAATAGATGAGTATGTGTAAAGCATACTTGTGGGAGGTAAAAATCTCTAATTACCGCCAAAACCACAAAGGAGGATTTAAAAATGGCTAAAAAAGTCGAAAAACTTGTAAAATTGCAAATCCCTGCTGGTAAAGCTACACCAGCTCCACCAGTTGGACCTGCTCTTGGTCAAGCTGGTATCAACATCATGGGATTCACAAAAGAGTTCAACGCTCGTACAGCTGACCAAGCTGGTATGATCATTCCAGTTGTTATCTCAGTTTACGAAGATAAATCATTTACTTTCATCACTAAAACACCACCAGCTGCTGTTCTTTTGAAAAAAGCTGCAGGTGTTGAAAAAGGATCAGGTACACCTAACAAAACTAAAGTTGCTACAGTTACTCGTGCACAAGTACAAGAAATTGCAGAAACTAAGATGCCAGATTTGAACGCAGCAAACATTGAGTCTGCAATGCGTATGATCGAAGGTACTGCTCGTTCTATGGGATTCACTGTTGTTGACTAATCAATAACACAGTAGAAAATCTCACAGCAGTCTATTAGTTACTTTTCATACTAGGCAAGTGACTGATGCTTGTACTTGGGTACAGCAAGGGAACTTAAGGCCGTAGGAAAAGAATCTAATAGACTGAAAACCCGCAAGACTTCATCATTTCGAGAAGTGACGTGGGAGATGAAAATCGATTGAACCACTTACAAGGAGAATAGAAAATGGCTAAAAAAAGCAAACAACTTCGTGCTGCTCTTGAGAAAATCGACAGCACAAAAGCATACAGCGTAGAAGAAGCTGTAGCACTTGCAAAAGAAACTAACTTTGCAAAATTTGACGCAACTGTAGAAGTTGCTTACAACTTGAACATCGACGTTAAAAAAGCTGACCAACAAATCCGTGGAGCAATGGTATTGCCAAACGGTACTGGTAAAACTTCACGCGTTCTTGTTTTCGCACGCGGTGCAAAAGCTGAAGAAGCAAAAGCTGCTGGTGCAGACTTTGTTGGTGAAGATGACCTTGTTGCTAAAATCAACGACGGTTGGTTGGACTTCGACGTAGTTATCGCTACACCTGACATGATGGCTCTTGTTGGACGTCTTGGACGTGTCCTTGGACCACGTAACTTGATGCCAAATCCTAAAACTGGTACTGTAACAATGGATGTTGCTAAAGCAGTTGAAGAGTCTAAAGGTGGTAAAATCACTTACCGTGCTGACCGTGCAGGTAACGTTCAAGCAATCATCGGTAAAGTGTCATTTGAAGCTGAAAAATTGGTTGAAAACTTCAAAGCTTTCAACGAAACAATCCAAAAAGCAAAACCAGCTACAGCTAAAGGAACTTACGTAACAAACTTGACTATCACAACTACTCAAGGTGTTGGTATCAAAGTTGACGTAAACTCACTTTAATCAGTAGTTTATATCAGAGAACGAGTACGAAAGTGCTCGTTTTTTTTTGCTCTTACCCAACTTTAAATGAGAATTTTTAACAGCTAAATCAGAAATTCTAAATGTATTTAGCTGAGATTAGCATTCAAATATACTTTTAAATGTTAAAATACATATGTTAAAAGATTCATGAAAAAAATCAAACGGATTTAATTAATAAATATACAAAAAATAAAATATATAGAAATAAAATTTAATTCAAAATAATATACATTTATACAGAGAAAGCAGATTCGAAAATGTGTTGAAATGTCAAAAAATAGTGGAAAAAGCTAAAAAATGTAGATTATTTTATATAATTCAGACAATTTTTACTATTTTTTAGAGAATGACATAGATAAAAATTGAAATTTTCATGTTATTTTTCAAGCAAATGAATTGAATATATCTAGCTAATGTGATAGAATGAATATACATGTTTCGGAAAAATATAGTACTTGAGCAATTCCTTCATTGATGAATGATATGAAGAGGTTTTAATTTTTACTATATCTATAAACATGATGAAAATAAAAGGAGGTTGTTAGTCTCGATGAAAGGCAAGCAACAACAAGATTTTAGAGTAGAAAAATACATCCGTTATGGAATTCGTAAGTATAGCTTTGGAGCAGCATCAGTAGCGATTGCGGCTGGTTTGATGTTCCTTGGAAATGGTGCAGTATCAGCCTCAGAAACAGCAGTTAATGGGAATGGTTCTGATGTAGCTGTAGTATCAGCTAATACTGAAGATAATCAGGATAAAGTTGTAACTCCTGTAGTAGACAATAAGGAAGTTAAAGAAGAAGCTAAACCTGAAGCAGTGACTCCTAAAGTAGAAGAGTCTAAAAAGGAAGAAGTACAAAAAACTGAAGAAGTTACAAAAGAAGAAGCTGCTCCTAAACTAGACAAGTCTCAGCTTGAATCTTATGTTAATGAAGTAGCTGGGAAACTCGCTTCTGGAAAATATGCAAACAAGACAGACGAAAGTTTGGCTCTTTTGAATGCTGACTTGGAAGCAGCTAAGACAGCTCTTTCAAATGCTACAAGCTAAGATGAATTGAAGGCTGCCTACAACAAACTTGTTACAACTGTTAACTCAAAATTAAAAAATAAACCAGTAGAAAAGAAAGAAACACCAGCAGTAGATACTACCAATGGTAAAGAAACTGTCGGAAAGAAAGCGGAAAATACAGAGAAAAAATCTGACTCAAACGCTATCGAAAACACAGGTTCAAAAGATGAGCGTAACGGTAAAGAACTAGTAGAAGGTTCAAACCTACGTTCAGCTAATGAAGGGTATACACTAGCATCTACCGAACTTAGAAAAGAAAACGGTGAGTTTGCAACAGCTACTGGTAAAACGTATAAAGAATTAGATAGCAATGCTGCATATAGAATTTATGTAAAAGGATTCCAATCAGAAAACACAGAAGAAGTTGCTAAAAACAACCCACAACCTGGTACTGGAGCACGTACTGACCTTCCGTTATCAAAAACAGAAGCACAAAAACTTGGACGTGAAGCAGCGATGTGGAATAATAAGCTTCGTGCAAGTGGTCAAAATAATAATACTAACCCATATGGATCAGGTGGAGCTTATGAATATCTAGCAACAGAAATTTATGGATACACATATGAACAAGGTAACCACTATGTTTATCTAAAAGATGTAACAAAACGTTTCGAGTTAAACGATGCAGCAAAAACAGCAGGCTATACTATCAAGAAAGTCACTCCAATGAACTTGCCGCCAGGTTTAGGCTATAACGCAAATTCGGATACTGTAGAAGGTTATATCGGAGCCAATATCCAGAATGGGGTGTACGACTTCCGTTATGAATTAACTGTAGCAAAAGGTGATACTGAGCAAAAAGTGTACTTCCGTGACCTACAAGCTGGTTGGATTGGTTGGCAAGATTCAACAGCACCTAGAATTCAAGGTGTTTCAACAATGGTTACTATTGGGGAAGATGTAAGCCATAGTCTACAATATGTAGATAATGATGGAGTAAATAGAGATACACGAGCAAACTATCAACGTGAAGATGGCTCTAAGTTTGTAGCTGGATCAAAAACTGCTCCAAGTTCAACTGCTAAAAAAGCAGAATTTGTGGCAGCTGATGGAACAACTGTTAAATCAATGAATAATCCTCAAACAGTTACTGCTTATACAACATTAAATGGTAAGACTTTAGGTAAAAATGGTGAAAAACCTGTATCACTTGATGATACTATTCCGGGGTTAACTTATGCACCAGAAACAGGTTTAATCACAGGTAAACCAACAGAAGCAGGAATCTTTACTGTAGCAGCTATGGCGAAAGACTATAACTCGGCTTCTGCATGGAACATGAATGGTCAAGAAGCTCATGAAAATATTACAATCGCAGTAGCACCTAAGATTACTGTTAAGAATGTTGAAGCATATGCAACAAGTGTACCAGTTACAATTTCAAATGGAGCTAACAAAGCAGAAATCACAATGCCAGATGGAACAGTTACAAAACTTGTAGCTAAAGATGGTAACTGGACAGTTGCAGCAGGTACTACAAATACAGCAGTTCAAGAAGGCGCGGTATTAGGAGCAGTTGCGGCTTCAGGAGAATCAACTATTAACTTAACAGTGACTCCGGAATCTACAAAATACGTTGGTGTTGATAGTATTGCGGCTAAAGCAACAACTGATAAAGTACAAGCACACTTACAACGTGAGACGGTAACTGTTAAAGATCATAACAACAAAGAATATACAGCGACATTTAACCGTGCGACAGGTAAATATACACTTCCAAATGAAGATGCATATCAACTTGAAGAAAGTGGAGATAATTCAATTCTTACAGAAAGACGTGTATATACAGAAGCACAAGCTAACGGTGATGTTAAGTTATTTGTTTACGAATTTACACGTACATGGAATGCTAAATCTACAGCGACAAGTCTAGCTGATAAGATTGCTGAAATTCGTACAAATGGTGAAGTAACAGCTGTAGGTGATGTGTTCCGAACAGAAACATTATTACCGAATGATCAAACTTCTTCAACTCAAGGGCGAACTATTAAAGTAAGTTATGATTCTGCATCTGATCAATGGAGTGCATCTGATGGGTCTACGGTGACAGCTACTAAATCGAATGCGGGATGGAAAGTTTCAACAACTTCAGGATTTAGCGGATATATAGCTTATCGTGAAGCAGTAGGAACAGACTTAGCATCAATTCAAAATGATAAACCAACAGGGACTTCAACAAGTTATTCAGAAACAAAAGGTACATCAGTAGACTTAATTAAATCTACTAAAGCAAATGTAGCATTCACAGATACAATCGATGATAAAACATCAGCTACAGATTCTGATACTATTAAAACAAAAGTAACAGCAACTGCACCAGATGGAACAGTAACTACTTTTGATGGAGCTCAAGCAGAAGAAACAGCTTATATTCAAGCACAACGTACAGCTGCAGCTAAAACTCAAGCGGCAGCAACAGCTGTAAAAGAACAACAAGATGCTCAAAATGATTTAGCAAGCTTACAAGAAAGATTAGATCGTCAAACAAGAGCTGTAGAAGATGCTCAAGTAGCATTAGATAACTTAAAATTACGTACGATTTCGCCAACAGCCCAACAAATGGCTCAGAAAACACTGGAAATAGCAAAAGAAATTAAAGCGAAACTTGAAGCGGATATTGAAGCTGCGAAAGGAACGGTAGCAACTCGTGATACAGCAGTTAATGCATCTCGTCAAGAAGCTTTAGAAGCTGAAAAAGCGGTAGAAACTGCGCGTGAAGCTCTTAAAACAGCTGCAGAAGCAAACCTAGCTAAAGCTAATGCTTATGTATTATCTCAAAAAGGACGTTACAAGGTAACAGCAAGAGCAGTAGACTCAAACGGTGTTGTGACAACTCCAACAGTAGATGGAACAGATGCTGGTGAAGTTACAGAAGATGCAGTAGCAGAAACAACTTACTACATCGTAGTAACAGAACCAGAGAAATCATCAGGCGCTCAAGGTCAAAAACAAACTGACTCAATGGCCGACAATTTCAATGATGGAAAAGAAGGAACTACAGTATCAAATTATAAACTAGTAGATCCAAAAACAGGGGCAAAAGTTGAATCTGTAACAACAGAAGAGGGAACATACACTGTAGATCCAACGACAGGTGAAGTGACGTTCACTCCAGTAGAAGGATTTGTAGGAACTGCAAATCCAGTAACAGTAGCGGCTGATGTAACATTTAATGATGAATCAGGAAATCCAGTAACAGTAGCAGTAGAAAATGCATATACACCAACTGTATACGGAATTGCACCATCTGCAGATGAAACTACAGGAAAACAAGGTCAAACTCAAACATCTATTTCTGGAAAAGATCGTTTCTCTGAATTAAATAACACAGATAATACACTTGATGGCACAAATGTTGACTGGACAACAGCAGCATACTCATTAGAAGGAGCTAATGCTGAAGGTAAAGTGGTAGTTGATGGAGAAGGAACATACTCAATCGATCCAACAACAGGTGTAGTAACATTTGAACCACTTCCAACATTTACAGGAAAAGCTAAAGGTGTTAATGTACAAGTATCAGTAACAGCAACTGACTCAGAAGGAAACAAAGTTCCGGTTACTTCAAAAGGGGCGTATACTCCAAAAGTAACACCAGTAGTACCAACTGGAGAGGGTGTAACTTCAAGTGGTAAACAAGGTCAAGAGCAAACAGGAACACCTAAATTTACACAAGGTGATGAAACAGCTCCAATTACTATTAACGAAAAGCAACCAGCTAAATTTGTAGTAAATGGACAACCAGTTGATGACAAAGAAATTCCAGCTACAAAAGATGGAAAAGAAGTTGGTAAATACGTAATCGATCCGTTAACAGGTGTTGTAACGTTTAAACCAAACAAAGACTTTGTTGGTACACCAGATCCAGCAACTGTTGAAGTTAAAGATAAGAATGGAACACCAGCAACAGCAACTTACACTCCAACAGTAACTCCAGTAGTTCCAACAGCCACACCGAAAGAAACTTCTGGAAAACAAGGACAAGCTCAGACACAAGATACTGAGACAATGTTCACAAAAGGTGATGAAGTAGCGCCAATTGATAAGACAACTGTTAAATTGGTAGACCCAAGTGGTAACGAAGTAACCACAATGCCAGCTCTTAAAGATGGTAAAGAAGTTGGAACATACACAATTGATCCAACAACAGGAGTGATTACATTCCAACCAAACAAAGACTTCACAGGCACACCAGATCCAGCTAAGGTTGTAGCGAAGGATACTAACGGAACAAAAGTAGAAACTACTTATACACCAACAGTAACTCCAGTAACCCCAACCGCAGAACCAAAAGAAACATCTGGAAAACAAGGTCAACCACAAACTCAAGAAACAGAGTCAATGTTCAAACAAGGTGATGAAGTAGCGCCAATTGATAAGACAACTGTTAAATTGGTAGACCCAAGTGGTAACGAAGTAACCACAATGCCAGCTCTTAAAGATGGTAAAGAAGTTGGAACATACACAATTGATCCAACAACAGGAGTGATTACATTCCAACCAAACAAAGACTTCACAGGCACACCAGATCCAGCTAAGGTTGTAGCGAAGGATACTAACGGAACAAAAGTAGAAACTACTTATACACCAACAGTAACTCCAGTAACCCCAACCGCAGACCCAGCTGAAACAACAGATGTTCAAGGTAAAACACAAACAGGTAAACCAATATTCACACCAGGTGCTGATGAGGTGCCAATGAATGATGAAGTACCAGCAACCTTCGAAGATGG